>JANMCI010000022.1:0-7704 GCA_031361245.1 Rhodobacterales bacterium | reverse complement strand
CCAATTTCGACGTGCTGAACAACGTGACGGTGGATGTGGCGGCGGGGCAGACGCTGGCTGTCGTGGGCGAAAGCGGATCGGGCAAGTCGACGCTGGCCCGGGTGATCACCGGGCTTTTGCCAGCCGCGCAGGGCCGCATCCGGTTTGCCGGGCGGGTGCTGTCGCCCGACCTTGCCGCCCGCAGCAAGGACGATCTGCGTGAGTTGCAGATGATCTATCAGATGGCCGATACCGCGATGAACCCGCGCCAGACCGTGGGCACCATCATCGGGCGGCCGCTGGAGTTCTATTTTGGCCTGAAGGGCGAGGCGCGGCGGGCACGGGTGCAGGAGCTTCTGGATCAGATCGAGATGGGCGCGGGCTATATCGACCGCTATCCGGCGGAGCTGTCAGGCGGCCAGAAGCAGCGGGTCTGCATTGCGCGGGCGCTGGCGGCCAAGCCCAGGCTGATCATCTGTGATGAGGTGACGAGCGCCCTCGACCCACTGGTGGCCGATGGTATCCTGAAGCTTTTGTTGGAATTGCAGGCGCGGGAGAAGGTGGCCTATCTTTTCATCACGCATGATCTGGCCACGGTGCGCGCCATCGCCGACAAGATCGCGGTGATGTATCGGGGCGCCGTGGTGCGCTATGGCACCAAGACCGATGTGCTGACACCACCCTATGACGACTATACCGACCTGTTGCTGTCGTCGGTTCCCGAGATGGAACTGGGATGGCTGGAGGGGGTGCTGGCGCATCGCAGGATGGAAAGCGCCGGAAACTGAGGCAACCGCGGGGGTTTTGCACCCCCGCACCCCCGCAGAGTATTTGGCAAGGTGCAAATGGGCGGGGCGCAAGATCAGGAAGGGTTTGCGCAGTGAACTATCTGGCAGTGGCACTGGCACTTGTCGTGTCGGGACCGGTCTGGGCGGAAACTTTTGACGTCGCGCCGGGGCCGGATGCGGAGGCAGCCCTGCAGGAGGCGCTGATCCTCGCTCAGGCCGGGGATGAGGTCGTGCTGGCTGCGGGGCGCTATGACATCGCGGGTCAGTTGTCGCTGGATGGTGAGGAGGTCACGCTGCGTGGGGCGGGGATGGAGGCCTCGGTCTTGTCGTTCAAGGGGCAGACGGGCGGGGCCGAGGGGCTGATCGTGACAGGCAACGGGGCGATCCTGAAGGACTTCGCCGTCGAGGACACCAAGGGCGACGCGATCAAGGCCAAGGGGGTGGACGGCTTTGCCGCCATCCGGGTGCGGGCGGAGTGGACGGGCGGGCCCAAGGCGGACAACGGGTCCTATGGCATTTACCCGGTGCAATCGACCAATGTGCTGCTGGACGGGGTTGTGGTCAAAGGGGCGTCGGACGCCGGGATATATGTCGGCCAAAGCCAGAAGATCATCGTGCGCAATTCGCGGGGCGAATTCAACGTGGCGGGTCTGGAGATCGAGAATTGCTACTTTGCCGATGTCACCGCAAACACGCTGACAAACAATACCGGCGGCATCCTGATCTTTGACCTTCCCGATCTGCCGCAGCAGGGCGGCCATGACATACGGGTCTTTGGCAACAAATCCGTCGCAAACAACACTGACAACTTCGCACCCGAGGGCAATATCGTGGGGCTGGTGCCGGGGGGCACGGGCATGTTGATCATGGCCAATGCCGATGTCGAGGTGTTTGACAATGATTTCGCCGACAACCGCACCGTCAACATGATCATCGCCTCTTACGTCAAGGACACGACGGACCCCAATTACAACATCAGCCCGCGCCGCATCCACATCCATGACAACCGCTTTGGCATCTCGGGGGCCGACCCGAGTGCGGGTGAATTCGGCGCGCTGTTGCGAGAGATTTTCGGGGTGCCTGTGCCGGATATCGTCTGGGACGGGGTGATGCCGATCTGGCGCTGGTTCACGGTCGGCATGGCGGCGGGGGATGCGTTTTCGATCCACGACAACACGCACGCCAGCACGGAACCCTATGGCAACGCCGATTTCGTCGGCTATTTCGGCTTTACGTGGTTTCATTCGGTGGGCCGCGATTTGTCCGAGCACGGCGCCACGCTGGCCCCGCTGACGCCGGTACAGGTGCTGATCCGGGGCCGCGACGTGAGCCATCCATCGGCCTGGGCGGAGATGGCGAAGTGAAGGCATGGCCCTTGCTTTTTCTGGCCGCAAGTCCGGCATGGGCCGAGGTCGATACCGACGCCATTCTGGCCAAGCGCCCGCCCAAGGTGCTGGCCGAGTTCGGGTTCTTTGACGGCGCGGTGCCGGCGCCGGGGGTTGTGCCTTATGTGCTGGCCTCACCGCTTTTCAGTGACTATGCCGACAAGGACCGCTTCATCTTTACCCCTTTGCCCGCCTTTCCGGCTGCTGAGGGGGTGGTGGATTTTCCGGTGGGGGCGGCGATCATCAAGACCTTCCGCTATGGCGACCGCAAGGTCGAAACCCGGGTGCTCTTGCATCAGGAGGCGGGGTGGCGGGCCTATCCGTACCTGTGGAACGAAGCGGGGAGCGAAGCCGTGCTGGCGCTGGCCGGGGCCGATCTGAGCGTGGAGGGCCCGCATGGCGTGGTGGTGGCCTATCACGTGCCGAACACCAACCAGTGCAAGGCCTGTCACATCGGGCCGGACAAGGCGATCTTCCCGATCGGGCCAAAGCTGCGCAACCTGAATGTCGGGGATCAGCTGGCTGTTCTGGCGGCGGCGGGGGTGATCGGGGCGGCCACGGCGGATGGGCCCGGAACGCCGGACTACCGGGACGCGACACTGGACGTCGCAATCAGTGCGCGGGCCTATCTGGATGCGAACTGCGGCCATTGCCATGCGCCGGGCCATCCGGCCGATACGTCGGGGCTGTATCTGAACTGGGAGGAGGTCGATCCCCTGCGGCTGGGGGTGGGCAAGCGCCCCGTGGCGGCGGGAAAGGGGGCGGGACATCTGCAGTTTGACGTGGTGCCGGGCGACCCGGACAGCTCGATCCTGCTCTACCGGATGCAGTCGCTGGACCCCGGGGCCATGATGCCCGAGATCGGCCGGTCCATGGTGCATGACGAGGGTGTAGCGTTGATCCGGGCGTGGATTGCGGGACTGGAGGGATAGGATATGGCCAAACTGTTGCTGATCATACTGGACGGGGTGCCTTATGCCAACTGGCGGCGGCTGTTCGGCAATCTGGAGGGCTGGGTGGCCGCAGGCGAGGCGCGGGTGTGGAAGATGCGCTCGGTTCTGCCCTCGACCAGCGGGACCTGCTATGCCTCGATCCACACCGGGCTTGCGCCGCAGGTCCATGGCATCTGGGGCAATCACACGCGGCGGCGGCTGGAATTTCCCGATGTGTTTTCCGCAGCGTCGAAAGCGGGTCTGACGACGGGCGCCGTCACCCATTCATTCTGGAGCGAGTTCTTTAACCGCTATCCCTTTGATATGGTAAGGGATATTGAATATGACGAGCCGAAGGGGCCGATCACCCATGGGCGGTTTCATACGATGACGGGGGATACGGGGTATAACCAGATGACCCCGGCGGATGCGGACCTGTTCGCCACCTTGACGCGGCTATGTCTGGTCAAGGGGATTGATTACGGCATCCTGCATACCTGCACCTTGGACGGCCTTGGCCACAGGTTCTATCACGACTGCGTAGAGATGGATGACGCCTGCTACCGGATGGACGAGGCCCTGGCGCATTTCCTGCCGCACTGGCGCGCGGCAGGCTATGAGGTGATCGTCACGGCGGACCATGGTCAGGATGCGCGCGGCCACCATGGCGGTGCCACCGACGAACAGCGGGACTTTGCGTTTTACTATTTCGGCACGGGCGCGGGGCCGGACAAGGATGAGGTGCTGGATCAGCTGGCCCTGGCTCCGACCATCCTGACGCGGTTGGGGATTGCGGTGCCGGAGACGATGAAAGCCTCGCCCTTCCTGACCAAAGGCTGAGCCGGGTGCCGCGTTACCGGCCCCGGCCAGGCCGCCGGGGCAAACAATAGCTATGCGCGATCCTGCGATCCCGGCTTTGGCGACGGGGAAGCGCCGCTTCATTTCCGGCGGCCTTCAGACAGGCGGAGAAATCTTGGTGGGATGGGTTTGCGCGGAATCGGAAATCGCGGCATCTCGCAAGAAGCCCTGAGTGTGCGAAACCCCGATTTCCTGACGGTCGCCTTGAGCGGGGCTTGTCGACAGGCAGGCAAAAGCAATCATTGCCATCATGAGGAGAATTCTCCCTCGAAAACAAGTTTCGAAGCGGATCAAAGAAGGACCTGTCGGCCATCCCGCCTCGCAGGACAAGGATGACCGGAAAGGGTGCCGGCCAAAGCACTCAAATCGAGGATATCTGGAAATTATTGTCGCCGTTGGCCGCAGGTCAGGCCAGCGGCAGCTGGAAGCGGTTGAATGGGATGAATCCCATCTGGCTTTGCGGGAAGTCGAGGGGGGCCGTAATCTGGAACCTTCGGCACCAGAGAAAACATTTTCTGCCTCCACCCCATATCCCAAGGCTTCAGAAACCCGCGCAGTTGGGTGGGATCATCTGGCGGATCGGCAAAGAAGAGGTGCAGGTAGGCCGGATCCGTCTCGTCGCGGATATGACAGAGCGTTGCCTGCCTGCTGCCGGGATCAACGGCGCAGTCATAGATATTTGCAATGGACCGGGTCAGACGCAACTGCCGGCGCGGTCTGGGGCAGAAGGGGTAGTCCGGCGGGCGGTCGGCGCTGCGTCAGCTCACCGGGCGAAATGTCTTGCAGAAGGCGTTTTTCACGATCTGGTCGGGATGGGCGATTTGCCAGCTGGCGACGCGTGGCTGCATCAGCAGCTTGCAGGACCGCAGCCCCTGCATCTCGACACGCTCCATCTCCTGCATGGTGCATTGGGTCGGGTTGGCGGCAAGGCAGGCGACAATGACAAACGACAACATGACAGACCTCATTCTCTAAATTCAGGTCGGCGGCGGGGGCCGGTCCGCCGACGTGGAATCGGACCCGTAGGGAGCCCCCCTTTCGAAAACTCGCCTCATGGCGGGCATTGCGGCCCGCCATTCGTCACGTGATCGGCCAGACCTCGAGCCGCAGCAGAAGGACGGCGACGGCAATTGCGGTCAGGCCAAGCGAATGGCCGGGCGAGGTCCGCTCGCGCAGCCAGAAGATGCCCAGAAGGGCGGCAAAGACGATGCTGGTTTCCGCCAGAGCGGCGACGATGGCAACGGGACCATGCTGGAGGCCGAACAGGATCAGGACATAGGCCACAAGCGACAAGAGGGCGGAAAACGCCAGACCGGGCAGGGCGGCGCGGGGCAGTCCGGCCAGCCGGTTGCCGTGAACCACAAGGGCGAAGGCGCCGACGACAAGCGCGTTGCCGAGATACAGCGCCAGACAATAGGCGGCGGCAGATCCCGCCAGTCGCACGCCGGCAGCATCGACCAGAGTGAAGGATGCCGTCAGCACGGCCACACAGGCCGTGGGGACAAGGCTGGCGGGAGTGGGGCGTCCATTCGGTCGCAAGCTGAACGCGACAAGGCAAAGGCCAAGCAGCATCACCACCAGCATCAGGCTTTGGGCCGAGGTCAGCCGGTCTTGCAGAATGAAGCGCCCGCCAAGGGCCGTCAGAACCACGCCAGCGCCGCGGGACAACGGGAATACCATGGCAAGCGTGCCCGAGTGATAGGCCCAGCCGAGGGTGATCCAGTAGAGGCTACCCAGCGTGATCGACAGGCCAAGCAGGGGCCAGGACGCGGGCGCGGGTAGACCGGTCACGAACAGGAGAGGCAGGGCGAGCACCCCTCCGACGACGGCAACCCCAAGGGCGCGGGCGAAAGGGTCTTGGCCCGACTTGATCAGGCAGTGTTGCAACGCATCCAGAAACGCAGCCGACAAAACGGCCGCCAATACAATGTAAGGCATCCAATATGACCTTGGAATCAGGGGCCTTTTGGGCCCGAATCAAAATCGTCTTGCCCGGCAAAACCGTCGGGCGGGTCATGAAAGTCAGGTCAGTGGCGCATGGAAAGTCTGAATATCAGCGCCAAGGCGGCGGAAACTCGAGTGTGGACGTCAAGTGAAAATCGGCGGCTACAGCGGTCTGTGAAATCAGGCGGGTTTATCAATCCTCATCGGCAAAGTGCCTGCGCAGGAGGTAACGCGAAATGACCTGCGCGTGTTCAGTGTCCCACGATAACCGGTTCAATGCAAGATCAATGGCGGCTGGCGGCTCAGCGCAGCCCGTGGCGGACCGGGCCGAAGAACCGGATCAGCTGGCGTAGGTTGCGCCGTCTTCATCCAGAAGGGCCTTGATCTCGGCCAGATGGAAATCGGCGAAACCGGGGTAGGAGTCCCATTCCTGCGCGGTCTTTTCGGCGATGGCGTCGGGCAGGACGCGCAAGGGGCGGCCGGTTTGCAGGGCGCGGATATAGGTCTCGGCGGCGCGTTCGAAATAGGTCAGCCGGTTGAAGGTTTCGGCGACGGTCTTGCCGATTATGAGCACGCCGTGGTTGCCCATGATCATGGCGGTGATCTTTGGATCGCGCAGCATTTCGGCGCAGCGGGCGCCCTCTTCTTCAAAGGCCATGCCGCCATAGTGGGCGTCTACCACCTGACGGCCGAAGAACATCGCCGAGTTCTGGTCGATCGGCGGCAGATAGCTGTCGGCCAGCGAGGCGAGGACGGTCGCGTGCATGGAATGGACATGCATGACACAGCGCGCATGGGGCAGCGCGCGGTGGATGGAGCCGTGCAGGCCCCAGGCGGTGGGATCAGGCGCGTCGGGACGGTTCAGGGTGCCCTCGTCGTTGGCGTCAATCTCGACCAGCGACGAAGCCGTGATGCGGGCGAAATGGCGGCCATTGGGGTTGATCAGAAAGCGCGTGCCCTCGGGGTTGACGGCGAGCGAGAAGTGGTTGGCCACGGCCTCATGCAGGTTCAGCTTGACCGTCCAGCGGAAGGCGGCGGCCATGTCGATGCGTTCGGCCCAATGGGTCAGGTTGGCGTGTCGGTTCATGTGGCGTCTCCATAAGGCCAGTCGCCGCGGGCGAGCGTGGCGATGGCATGGGTGATGCGGCCAAAGCTGGCTCTGGCGCGGGGTACGGTGGTGCGGGCGCGCAGGTAGCCGTGGACGAGGCCGGGTTCCAGAACGAAATGCGCGCGCCCGCCGGCGCGTCGGATTGCCAAGGCATAGGCGTCGGCGTCACTGCAAGTCGGGTCGCATTCGGCCCCGAAAGTCACGGTCGGGGGCAGGTTGGTGAAATCGGTGTCCTGCAGGGGGGCAATCGTCGGATCGCCGGCGGGGGGTGGCGCACCATGCCGGATGTCCCGGTAAAAGAGCACGTCAGCGCGGGTCAGCATCGGGGCGTTGGCATGGGTCAGGTAGCTGCCGCTGGTCATGTCGCCGCCAAGGCCGGGATAGATCAGCACCTGACCCAGAACGCGCACCGATTTGTCACCCCGCAGGACATGGGCGGCGGCGGCTGCCAGATTGCCCCCTGCACTGTCACCCACCAGGAGAATCGGTCCCAAGGCGCCAAAATGCCGGGCAACCGCCAGCGTATCGAGCAAAGCCGCGGGGTGGAGGTGTTCGGGCGACAGCCGGTAGTCCACGCTGACCACGGTCAGGCCGGTTTCGGCGCGGATCTCGCCGCAGACATCGTCATGGCTTTCCAGCCCGCCGACGACGAAACCACCGCCATGAAGATAGATTACAACCGGCGGCTGGCCCGGATAGACCCGGCAGGC
>JANMCI010000004.1:0-2537 GCA_031361245.1 Rhodobacterales bacterium | reverse complement strand
GCCGCATTGGCGTTGTTGCAGGGCGTTCTGGGCGACCGTGTGGCGTTGTCGGATCTGATCGAGGGTGCTTCGATGGCCAGGCTTCAGCCGGCCGACAGGGCGCGGGCGCAGCGGCTGGCTTTGGCAACCTTGCGTCAGATCGAGCCGATCGACCGTCTGTTGCAGACCTTCATCAAACGCGAGCCGGAGCTTGAGGCGCTGAACATTCTGCGGCTGGCGGTAAGTGAACTGGCTTTCGGCGAGGCGGCACATGGGGTTGTGAACTCGGCCGTCGAGATGGCGCGGCGGGGTCGGCAGCAATCCGGGGCTGCGGGCATGATCAACGCGGTTCTGCGCAAGGTGCCTTCGGGGGTTGAGCTGTCAGGGGCGATGCAGAAGATGCCACGGTGGCTGCGCCAGCCGCTGGTCCAAGGTCTGGGCCGCGAGGCCGTTGCCGCGATTGAGGCCGTGCAGGCCAAGGCGCCACCGCTGGACCTGACGGTCAAAGGGCAGCCGTTGCCGGAGGGCACGCTTTTGCCGAACGGGTCGTTGCGGATCACCGCTTCCGTTCAGGTCTCGACCCTGCCGGGCTATGCCGAAGGGGCCTGGTGGGTGCAGGATGCGGCCGCTGCGATGGCCGTGCCGATGCTGGGCGAAGTGCGCGGGGTGCGTGTGCTGGACCTGTGTGCGGCGCCGGGGGGCAAGACCATGCAACTGGCTGCGGCCGGGGCAAAGGTCACGGCGCTGGACATGTCGGGGCCGCGGATGGCGCGGGTGCGGGAGAATCTGGCACGCACCGGGCTTGGCGCCGATCTGGTGGTGGCGGATGCGTTGCACTGGCAGCCGGACGCGCTGTTCGACGCCGTGCTGCTGGATGCGCCGTGCTCGGCGTCGGGCACGATCCGGCGGCATCCGGACCTACAATACATCAAGGACGGATCCGACATCGCGGCCCTGACTGCTTTGCAGGCCGCCTTAATCGACCGGGCTTTGGGGCTGATGAAGCCCGGGGGCAAGCTGGTCTATTGCACCTGTTCGCTGCTGGCAGTGGAAGGCGAGGACCAGCTGGCCGCTGCCTTGATGCGCAACCCCGGCCTTTCTGTCCTGCCGCCGCAGGGTCCGGGACTGTCGCCCGAGTGGGTCACTCCAGCGGGCGGATTGCGGCTGCGGCCCGACTATTGGAGCGAGTTGGGTGGGATGGACGGGTTCTTCATGGCTTGCGTGACGCGATAGGCGCGAAGATGCGATAGTAGGCCCAGTCGGGCAAAAGCTGTGACAGCCGAAAGACCCAGGAAAACACCGTCGGGAAGTTGGCTTTGAAGCGATTGGTCCGCATCAGATCCAGCATGGCGCTGGCCGCCGTTGCCGGTTCCAGAAGGAACGGCATCGAGAAGTCGTTCTTTGCGGTAAGCCGGGTGCGGATGAAGCCGGGATTGGCCAGTTGCACCTTGATGCCTGTGCCGCGCAGGTCGGCATGAAGGCTTTCCGCCAGCGCCATCACCCCGGCCTTGCTGGCGCCATAGCCCAGTGCGCCCGGCAGGCCGCGAAACCCCGAAAGCGAGCCGGTGATCACCAAGTGGCCCGTTCCTCTGGCCACCATGCCTGGCAAAACCGCGCCGATCACACGGGCGCAGCCGGTGAAATTGACGTCGCACATCGCCGCCAGTTTCTCGGCGTCGCAATCGCGCCCCGACATCGGCCAGTAGACACCGGCAAGAAAGACCATCCCGTCGACAGGACCGATTTCATCGGCGGACTTCTGGACCGACGCCGTGTCGGCGACGTCCAGCTGAACCGTCCTGACACCGGGCAAGGCGAGCGCCGCCGCCGCAAGGGCAGGCTTTGATCGTGCCGACAGGATCAGTTCGGCACCGGCCGCATGCATCTGGGCCGCAAGCGCCAGTCCGAGTCCTTCGGAAGCGCCAACCAGCCAATAGCGTTTGCCACGAAAGCTCATGCCGCCACCGGTCGCATGGTGGCCACCAGTTCGGCGACCTTGAAGCCGAACTTGCGGAACTGGCTTCGGTTCACGATGGTTCCGTTGTCGGCCAGATACATCCAGTCGGTAACCGCCACCACATGACCGCCCGCAGACGGGGCAGGCGAAAGTTGTAGAGCATCTGAAAGGTGGGGCCTGAAATCCGACCGACCCCCGGACCGACAAGATCGTCCGCCTCGGCCCGCAGGGTACCCGCCTGTCCAACACTCAGGCGCCATTCGCGGTCCTGCCGCTCACCGTTGTCATAAAGGAACCTCTCGGTCAGCACGCCTTGGTTGCCATCCCATTTGCCCTCCATCTCGGCGACGAAGCGTGAGGTGACCCTGCCGGTCGGGCCATAGAGCACGCCTTCGCACAGCATCGGGCCGCTGAGGTTGCGGTGCAGGTCAAAGGCCGGGCCGAGGGCTGCGAAATGTTCGGGCCGTTGGCTGCGAAACCCGACAAAGCGGGGTACCACGACGATGCCGGCAATCACGATCAGGGCAAGAAGGGTCAACATGGGCTCAGCTCCGGTTCTGGGTCTGTCATGCGGCGTCGCGCTTGGGCGAAGCGGCAGCCG
>JANMCI010000559.1:0-10423 GCA_031361245.1 Rhodobacterales bacterium | reverse complement strand
CAGAAGCGCTTGGTGACACCGCGCTGCTTTTCCGCCTCAAGTGCCTGCTTGCCGCGGAAGGCGGGTTTGGCCCAGTCGATGAAACGCTCAAGCCCGCCTTGCAGCACGGTGTAATCTGTCGAAAGATCGCCCTTCCACGCGCGGTAGCCTTTTTCGACGCGCAGGGAATTGAGG
The DNA here is from genome assembly GCA_031361245.1 of Rhodobacterales bacterium. GTDB lineage: Bacteria > Pseudomonadota > Alphaproteobacteria > Rhodobacterales > Rhodobacteraceae > Stagnihabitans. The sequence goes on along the minus strand of JANMCI010000559.1, from coordinate 10,249 downwards.
GCGAACATGCCGAAGGGTTTCAGGCCGATGGGTTGACCCGCCGCCATCACTGCATCCCAGACTTTCGGCGTTTCGGCCACTTTCGAATGGATCTCCCACCCCAGTTCGCCCGCAAACGAGACGCGCATCAGCCAGACCTCAGCGCCCGCGATATGGGCCAGCTGGTGAGTGAGCCAGCCCCTGGTCAGGTCGGCGTCGCTGACCGCCGCCAGAATGTCGCGTGATTTCGGGCCGGTCAGGATCTGGGTCGACCAGTTCAGCGTCAGGTCCGTCAGGGTCAGGCCGGAGGCCAGATGGCGCAACAGCCATTCCTTGTCATGGGATTGGGCCGTGGCGGCGGTGATGAGGAGAAGCTCGTCCTCACCCAGACGGGCGACCGACATCTCGGTGACGATGCGACCCTTGTCGTCGCTGAAATAGGCCAGACCAAGGCGGCCGATCGAGGGCACCTTGCCGGTGATCTGGGCCGAGAGCCAGTCAGCCGCCCCCGCTCCGGAAAGATGGAAGCGCGAGAAGCCGGGCAGATCAAGGATGCCGGCGGCATCGCGGACGGCCTCGCACTCGGCCTTGACGGCGGCGAACCACGGGCCTTTCCGGTCCCAGATGCGCTGGGCACCGTCGGAGGTGTCGTCGCCGGGCCGGGCATACCAGGTGGCGCGTTCCCAGCCGTTATAGGGGGCATAGACGGCGCCAAGGGCGCGGGTGCGGTCATGGACAGCGGACAGCTTCTTGTCGCGCCCCTCGGGCCAGGCGTGGTGGGGGAACTGCATGGCGTATTCGTGGCCGTAAACCTCCATGCCCTTTTTCACGCAATAGGCGGGGTCTTCAAAGCCGGTAAAGCGGCGGGGATCGCAGGACCACATGTCCCATTCGGTGGCACCCTCGGTCACCCATTCGGCCAGCACCTTGCCCGCACCGCCCGCCTGACAGATGCCAAAGGTGAACACACACGCCTCGAACGCATTGGGCTGGCCGGGCATCGGGCCGATCAGCGGGTTGCCATCGGGGGTATAGGGGATCGGGCCGTTGATGACCTTGGTCAGACCGCCGTTGGCCAGAAGGGGCACGCGAGCCATCGCGTCGTTGATGTGCCATTCCAGCCGTTCCAGATCGTCGGGGAAGAGCTGGAAGCTGAAATCCTCGGGGAACGGGTCGTCGGGGGTCGCCCAATGAGCGCGGCAATTGCCCTCATAGGGGCCAAGGTTGAAGCCGTTCTTTTCCTGGCGCAGGTAATAGGACGAATCCACGTCGCGCAGCAGCGGCAGCTTGTGGCCCGACCTGGCCGTCCAGTCGGCCAGTTCGGGCACGGTGTCGAACAGCATATATTGGTGGCTCATCACCATCATCGGCAGATCGCGGCCAAACCACTTGCCGACCTCGCGGGCATAGTAGCCGGCGGCATTCACGACGATTTCGCAGCGGATGTCGCCCTTGGGGGTGGAGACGACCCACTCGTCGCCTTCGCGCCGCACGCCGGTTGCGGGGCAGAAGCGTTCGATCCGCGCGCCCATTTGCCGCGCGCCCTTGGCCAGGGCTTGCGTCAGCTGCGCGGGGTCGATGTCGCCGTCATAGGGATCATGGAGCGCGCCCGAAAGGTCATGGGTTTCGACGAAGGGATAGATCGATTTGATGTCGCCGGGGGTCAGGATGTTCAGATCCATCCCCTGATAGCGCCCCATGCCGACGACGCGCTGAAACTCCTGCAACCGCTCGCGGCTGTGGCCAAGGCGGACCGAACCCGTGACGTGGTAGTTCATCGGGTAATCGACCTCGGCCCCCAGACCGCGGTAAAGGCTGGCCGAATAGCGCTGCATGTTCATGATCGACCACGATGACGAAAAGGTCGGCACATTGCCCGCCGCGTGCCAGGTTGAGCCTGCGGTCAGTTCGTTCTTCTCCAGAAGCACGCAGTCGGTCCAGCCGGCCTTGCACAGGTGATAGAGCGATGACGCACCGACGGCACCGCCCCCAATGATCACAACGCGGGCAGAGGTCGGAAAATCAGCCATGTCGCACTCCACAGTTCCGCGCGGAGTATCGTCCCGCCAAGAGACGCTTTCAATTCGCCACGGGCTGCACTATTGATCGAAAAAAACGATCAGAGGCGACAACAGGATGCAGATCGAACTTCTTGATACCTTTCTTGACCTGATCGAGACCCGCAGCTTTCACCGCTCGGCCGAGCGGCTGCATGTCACGCAGTCCACCGTTTCGGCCCGTGTGCAGGCGCTGGAGGCGGCGGTCGGGGCGCGGCTTTTCACCCGGTCGCGGGCGGGAACCAATCTGTCGACCGAAGGGCTGAAGTTCGAGACCCATGCCCGCGCCCTCCGCCACGCCTGGACCGAGGCACAGCGGGCGGTCGAGCCGTCCTCGACCGCGATCACCCTCAGGATCGGCATCCAGAACGACCTTGCTGCCGGGCGGATCGGCGCGTGGGTGCAGAACTTCCGCCGCAGCCTGCCGGAGTGCTCGTTTTACATCGAGCCCGATTATTCGGTGCAGATGTGCCGCGATGTGGACCGCGGCAGTCTGGATTTCGCGGTGGTCTATTCGCCACAATCGCTGCCTGATCTGCACATCGCCTCGATCGGCGAGGTGCGCTACCGGCTGGTCAGCAGTAATGGCGCCACCCGCGCCCACCTGAATCCGCAGCGCTATATCCGGGGCAGCTATTCGGCGGCGTTTGACGCAGCACACGCCCAGCTGATGCCGGATTACACGGTGGCGATGCTGGCGTCGGGGCAGAATTCGGCGGTGTCGGGGCTTTTGCAAAGCATGGGGGGGGCTGGCTTTGTGCTGGAGGATACCGCCCAGATGCTGGTCACCACCGGCAGCTTCCACATGGTCGAGGATGTCGAGCCGATCGCCCAGCCGATCTATGCCGTGATGCATCACCGTCACCGCACCTCGCGGATGCACCGACGGTTGACGCGGATCGTGGCACGGGAAATCTCGGGGCGGGGCGGCAACGACAGGGAGTAGGCCCGACTACAGCAGGGTCTGCAACCGGTATCCCGGCGCATGGGCCAGCCGCACCCAGGTGATCGGCCCGTCGCTGGCCCAGGTGCAGCGCTCGGTGATGAACAGCGCCGCACCGGGCCGGACGGACAGGGCGTCTGCCTCCTCGTGACTTGCCGCTTCGGCGGAAAAGGCGATGTCGCCGGTCACGAAGGCGATATGGGACACCAGCCATTCATTGACGCTGATTGCGGAAAAATCGGGCTCGGGCGTCGGCAGAACGGACGGATTCAGCCAGCGGTCCTCGAAGACCTGGGGTTGACCGTCGGCCAAGTGCAGGCATTGCAGATTGAGCATGCGCGTGCCCCGGTCCAGACCCAGACGCGCGGCCACACCGACCGGTGGCTTGGCCAGTTGGCTGGACAACAGGCGGTAGGCATAGACCTGACCGCGCGCCGCGACCTCGGCCCGGATCACCGGAATGTCCAGCGTCGCCTTGCGGACCGGCAGCATGGCGACCCGAGTGCCGGCCTTGCGCTTGCGCTCGAGCACACCCGCCTCGGCGAGGTCGGTCAGCGCGCGGTTCACCGTGGCGCGGGCGCAGCCGAACTCCACGGCCAGAGCCTCTTCGGAGGGGATCAGACCGCCCGGCGGCCAGATGCGGGCGCGGATGCGGCGCATCACCTCGGCGCGGATGGCTTCCCAACCCTTCACCATCCTAAAGCGCCCCGCGCAAACGCGCGACCGTTGCAGCATAGGCCCGCGTCACGGCATCGCGGGCATAGTGGCGCCCCGCGCTGACCAGAGGCCGGCCAGCCGACCATAGCGCCTGCACCATCCGGTCATCGCGGGCGAAAAGGAAGGTGTCCAGGATCGTGTCACCCTCGGCTCCCGCCACATCCGGGTGGCTGAGGTCCAACGCCAGAAGGTCGGCCCACAGCCCTTGGGCGATGGCACCTGACGCGCGGCCCGCAGCCATCGCCCCTCCCTGCACCGCGCCCGCAAACAGCACCCGCCCGCAGGACTGATCGGCGCTGGCAAGGATCGCCCTGCCCTTCAGCCCCAGCCGCTGCGAATATTCCAGCATCCGCAACTCTTCGCAAAGCGATATCCGCACATTGCTGTCGGACCCGACCCCAAAGCGACCGCCCGCCGCGACATAGCGCTGGGCGTCAAAGATGCCGTCGCCGAGATTGGCCTCGGTGATCGGACACAGGCCCGCCACGGCCCCGGAGCGCGCCAGAGCCAGCGTTTCCCCGGGTGTCATCTGGGTGGCGTGGATCAGGCACCAGCGGCTGTCCACGTCGTGATGGGACAAGAGCCAGTCCACCGGGCGCTGGCCCATGGCGGACAGAACCTCAGTGACCTCAGCTACTTGTTCGGCGACGTGAATGTGGATCGGTGCGTGCGGTGCAAGGGTCGCGACACGGGCCAGCCCCGCGGCGCTGACTGCCCGCAAGGAATGGGGGGCGACGCCAAGCACGGTATCGGGCGGCAGCTCGCGCAAAGCGCCTTGGGCCGCGTGCCACAGAAGGGCAAACTGATCCGGGTCATTGCCAAAACGCAACTGACCCGCCGTCAGCGCGCGGTTGTCGCAACCGCCGCGCTCGTAAAGCACCGGAAGATGCGTCAGACCCAAGCCGGTTTGCGCCGCAGCCGCCGCGATGCGCGCGGTCATCTCGGCCAGATCGCCATAGCGTTCCCCGCCGTGCCCGTGATGCAAATAGTGGAACTCGGCCACCGCGGAAAACCCTGCCTCGGCCATTTCCACCATCACCATTGCGGCGATGGCTTGCACGTCCTCGGGCGTCAGCTGGTCGAGAAAACGGTACATCAGCGTCCGCCAGGTCCAGAAACTGTCCTGACCGGCACTGCGCCGCTCTGTCAGACCGGCCATGGCGCGCTGAAAGCTGTGCGAGTGCAGATTGACCGGCGCCGGCAGCAGGCAGTCCACCTGCTGCCCGTCCGGCGTCGCCCCGACCGTCACCCCGGCGATGCGGCCCGCCGAAATCTCGACCCTGACATCCTTGGCCCAGCCATCAGGCAGCAGGGCGGACTTGGCGTGAAGGATGGTCATGAGTGGCCTTGACGTTTGGATTATGTCCAGACATAATATTCATAAGCTCAGACAAAAGGCAAGCCATGTCCCTCCTCCTCAGCAATTTGACTCTGGCGACGATGGCCAACGATTCTGGGACAGATGGTTATGGGCCGATCCCGGACGCAGCCGTCGTGATCGAAGGGGAAAACATCGTCTGGGCGGGTCCCCGTGGCAGCGTCCCCGGGCCCTATGACGAATTGCCGGCCACCGATCTCGACGGGCGGCTGGTGACGCCGGGGCTGATCGACTGCCACACCCATATCGTCTTTGCCGGTGACAGGGCGGGCGAGTTCGAGATGCGGCTGAACGGGGCCAGCTATGAGGAAGTCGCGCGCGCTGGTGGCGGCATCCTGTCGACCGTCAGTGCAACCCGCGCCGCATCAGAGGCCGAGCTGCTGGCCGCGGCCCTGTCGCGTGCCGACCAGATCATGGCGGGCGGGGCCACGACGATCGAGGTCAAGTCGGGCTATGGGCTGACGGTGCAGGACGAGCTGAAAATGCTGCGTGTCGCCCGACAGATCGGCGTCCACCGTCCGGTCCGCGTGCTGACCACCCACCTCGCCGCCCACGCCGTGCCGCCGGAGTACAAGGGCCGTGCCGACGCCTATATCGACGAGATCGCCATTCCCTCGCTGCGTGCAGCCCATGCCGAGGGGTTGATCGACGCGGTGGATGCGTTCTGCGAAGGGATCGCCTTCTCGACGCCGCAGGTTGAGCGTTTGTTCGACGTGGCCAAAGGCTTGGGGCTGGACATTAAATTGCATGCCGAGCAGCTCTCCGATCTGAAGGGCGCTGTGCTTGCGGCCCGCTTCAAGGCCCTGTCGGCCGATCATCTGGAATATCTCGGGGCGGACGGCGTTGCGGCCATGGCTGCGGCGGGCACTGTCGCGGTCATTCTGCCCGGTGCCTATTACACCCTGCGCGAGACCCAACCGCCCCCCATCGCGGCCTTGCGTGCGGCGGGCGTGCCGATGGCGCTGGCGACCGATTGCAACCCCGGCTCCTCGCCCATGACCTCGCTGACCCTGACCATGAACATGGCCTGCACCCTTTTTCGCATGACCCCGCTTGAGGCGTTGCAGGGCGTCACCGTCAACGCCGCCCGCGCCCTTGGCCTCACCGGCTGCGGCACCGTCGCTGTCGGCCAAAGGGCCGATCTGGCGGTGTGGGACGCCCGCCATCCCGCCGAACTGTCCTATCGCATCGGCGCCACCCCGCTCCATGCCCGCATTTTTGGAGGCCGACTTGACGCCCAACGCGCCTGAAACCGAAACCCTGATCCCCGGCCAGACCACACTGGCTCAGTTGGAGCGGATCTACCGCGACGCGGCACCTGCCCGCCTCGCCCCCTCTGCCCGTCCGGGCATCGAGGCCGCCGCCGCCCAGATCGCCGCCGCCGCTGCGGGCGGTGCGGCGGTTTATGGCGTCAACACCGGCTTTGGCAAACTGGCCAGCCTCAAGATCGCGGCCAAGGACACCGCAACCCTGCAACGCAACCTGATCCTGTCGCATTGCTGCGGCGTGGGCGAGCCGATGCCGCGCCGCGTTGCCCGCCTGATGATGGCGCTGAAGCTTTTGTCGCTTGGCCGCGGCGCCTCGGGCGTGCGGTGGGAGATCGTCGCCCTGATCGAGGCCATGCTGGTCCGTGGCGTGACGCCCGTCATTCCCGCCCAGGGCTCGGTCGGCGCGTCGGGCGATCTTGCGCCGCTGGCCCATATGGCTGCCGCGATGATCGGCGAAGGCGAGGCAGAGTATCAAGGTCAGGTGATGAACGGTGCGCAAGCCCTTGCCAAGGCAGGGCTTTCACCAGTTGTCCTTGGCCCGAAAGAGGGGCTGGCCCTGATCAACGGCACCCAATTCTCGACGGCCTATGCCCTTGCGGGACTGTTCGACGGCTGGACTGCGGCGCAGACGGCGCTGGTGTCCTCGGCGCTTTCCACCGATGCGATCATGGGCTCCACCGCCCCCTTGCACCCCGAGATCCACGCCCTGCGCGGACACGCCGGGCAGATCGAGGCCGCCGCCGTCATGCGCGCGCTGCTCGACGGCTCGGTGATCCGCGAAAGCCACCGGATCGGCGACAGCCGGGTGCAGGACCCCTATTGCATCCGCTGCCAACCGCAGGTCACCGGGGCCGCAATGGATGTGATGCGCATGGCAGCCCGGACGCTGGAGGTCGAGGCCAATGCCGCGACCGACAACCCACTTGTCCTTATTGCCGCGGGGATGATCGTCTCCGGCGGCAACTTCCACGCCGAACCCGTTGGTTTTGCGGCCGATATGATGGCCATGGCCCTGTCTGAAATCGGCGCCATCGCACAGCGGCGTGTGGCCCTGATGGTCGATCCTGTCCTCTCGTTCGACCTGCCCGCCTTTCTGACCCCGCGCCCCGGCCTGAACTCGGGCCTGATGATCGCCGAAGTGACCACGGCGGCTTTGATGAGCGAAAACAAGCACCTCGCGCATCCAACGGTGATCGACAGCACCCCAACCTCGGCCAATCAGGAGGATCACGTCTCGATGGCCGCCCATGGGGCACGGCGTTTGGGCAAGATGGTCGAAAACCTGAATGTGATCTTGGGAGTTGAGGTGATCTGCGCCGCCCAAGGCATTGATTTTCGTTCACCTTTGGTAACCTCACTGCCGTTGCAATCCGTCGTGGCCCGGCTGCGTATCGACGTCGCGACACTGGGCGATGACCGCTATCTGGCCCCCGACCTTGCCGCTGCCGCCCGGCTTGTCGGCTCGGGAGAGCTGGCGCGGGCCACGGGCACCGCGCTGCCGGTGCTGTGATGAAGCCGCTTGAGGGCCTTCGCGTTCTGGACCTGACCCGCGTGCTGGCGGGGCCGTTCTGCACCGCCCTGCTGGCCGATCTGGGGGCCGAGGTGATCAAGCTGGAGCCGCCACAGGGTGACGATTACCGCCACATCGGCCCGTTTCTGGACGGTGAAAGTGCATTGTTCACCCTGATGAACCGGGGGAAGGAGTCGATCGTGCTCGACCTCAAGGACCCCGCCGCCCGAACCACTGCCCGCGCCATCGCCATGGCCAGCGACGTGGTGGTCGAAAACTTCCGCCCCGGCGTCGCGGCCCGCCTAGGCCTGGGCCCAGACCTGCGCGCAGAAAAGCCGTCGCTGATCTATGCCTCGATCTCGGGCTTTGGCCAATCCGGCCCCGCGGCGCACCTGCCCGCCTACGACCTAGTGGCGCAAGCCATGTCCGGCCTGATGGCAGCGACGGGAGAAGAGGGCGGCGGGCCGCTCAAGGTCGGCGAAAGCTATGGCGACCTCATGGCCGGCCTTTTCGCCAGCTGGTCCATCCTCGCGGCCCTGCATCACCGCGACCGGACGGGTGAGGGTGCTACACTGGATGTCGCCATGTTCGACGCCCTCTTTGCCCTTCTGCCGACCTCGCATGCCCTGCAATTCTATGCCGGCCAGTCCCCGGCCCGTGTCGGCAACCGCCACCCCCTTTCCACCCCTTTTGGCTGCTTTGCCACCGCCGATGGTCAGGCCGTGATCGCCGTCCTCGGTGACCGTCAGTGGCAGGGGCTGTGCTCCCTGATCGGGGCCACGCCCGACCCCGGCCTCGCCACCGATGCCGCCCGCACCGCGCAGGAACCCCGTGTCAAGGCGCTGGTCGAGGCGTGGTCCCGCACCCTGCCCACCGCCGACGTGATCGCCGCGCTCACCCATGCTGGCATCCCCACGGCGCAGGTCCAGACCCTCGCCGAAGCCGCAGCTTCCAACCATGCTACGGCGCGCGGCTTGGTCACGACCCTGCCACATCACCGGCTTGGTTCTGCGAAGACTGTCGGGCAACCCGTTCACTTCAATGGTGAAAAGTTGATTGCCCTGCGCTCCGCTCCCGCATTGGGCGCTGATGGCCCGGCAATCCTGCAACGTCTGGGATTGCCGCATGTCTGACCCCCTTTTCAGCCCCGAGGAAAGCCAGTTCCTCGACACCCTGTCCCGCTTTCTGGCCGACAGGATCGCGCCCAAGGCCGCCGCCACCGACGCAACCGGCACCTTCGTGCACGACCAGCTCTGCGACCTTGCAACCACCGGCATGATGGGCGCCAATCTGCATCCCCCCTATGGCGCGGGCATCTCGGCCCCGGCCCTGTTGGCTGCCGTTGCTGCCGTTGCCCGCGCTTGCGCCTCGACCGCCTCTGCCCTGACCGCGCATTTCCTTGCAACCGACAGCATCGCCCTTGGCGGCACGCCCGATCTGCAAGCCCGCTACCTGCCCGCAGCCGCCGAAGGCCGCACCCTCGGCGCCTTTGCCCTGACCGAGCCCACTGCCGGTTCCGACCCCGCCGACATGCGCACCCGCGCCACGCCGGAGGGTGACGGCTACCGCCTCAAGGGCCGCAAATGCTTCATCTCCAACGGCGGCGTGGCTGATTTCATCGTGGTCTATGCCGTCACCGACCCCACCGCCGCCCATCGCGGCATCTCGGCCTTTGTGGTGGACAAGGGCACCCCTGGCCTGACCCCCGGGCGCGTCGAAGAGACCATGGGCCTGCGCGGCGGTCATGTGTGGGAGCTTGATCTGGACCTCTGGCTGCCCGCTGCCCAGCGCCTTGGCCCGGAAGGCTCTGGCTTCAGGACGGCGATGAAAGTGCTGGACAGAGGCCGCATCGAAGTGGCCGCCATGTGCATCGGCATCGCCTCGCAAGCCTTTGATATGGCGATAGAGTGGGCCAAGACCCGTGTCATCGCCGGCGAGCCCCTCGCCAACCGGCAAGGCATCCGCTGGCAATTGGCCGACATGGCCACCGACCTCGCCGCCGCCCGCCTTCTGGCGCAGGAGGCAGCACGCCAGCGTCAGGCGGGCGAGCGTTTTACCCAGGCCGCCTCGATGGCCAAGCTCTACGCCAGCGAGATGGCCCACCGCGTCACCGACGCTGCCCTGCAGATCCATGGCGGCTACGGCTTCACCCGCGACTTCCCCCTTGAACGCCTTGTCCGCGATTGTCGCATCATGCGGATTTACGAGGGCTCGTCCGAAATTCAACGCAACATCATCGCAGGCCACCTGCTGCAGTGAGGACCCCATGACCCGCCATAACACCCGCGACATCTATCCCGCGACCGGCACCACGATCACCGCAAAAAGCTGGATGACCGAGGCGCCAATGCGGATGCTGATGAACAACCTGCATCCCGACGTGGCCGAAAACCCCCA
>JANMCI010000558.1:0-10355 GCA_031361245.1 Rhodobacterales bacterium | reverse complement strand
CTGCCCCCCCGCTCGCCCAGCATGGTGTCATAGCCCTGTGGCAGGGCCCGGATGAACGGGTCTGCCCCCAGCACGGATGCCGCCGCGATGATGTCCTCGCGCGTCGCGTCGGCCTTGTTGTAGCGGATGTTTTCCAGCACCGTCCCGGTGAACAGGAACGGTTCCTGCAGGACCATGGCGATCTGGCGGCCCAGCGAGGCCTGCGTCAGGTCACGCACATCATGCCCGCCCACCAGCACCTGCCCCTCGGTCACGTCGTAAAAACGGTGAACCAGCGCCATGGCCGACGATTTCCCCGACCCGGTCGGCCCGACCAGCGCCACGGTCTGCCCCGGCTCGACGCGGAACGACAGATTGCGCAGCACCAGCTGCCCCGGATCATAGCCAAAGCTGACATCGCGGAACTCCACCGACCCGTCGCAGCCCGCAATGTCCAGCGCCTCCGGCCTGTCGTGCACCGAGACCGGCACATCCAGCACCTCGATCAGCCGCTGGCCCGAAGCCATCGCGCGCTGCATGACCGAATACTGGATCGTCAGCGACCGGATCGGATCGAAAAAGCGCTGGATGTAGAACAGGAACGCCACGATGACCCCCACGTCCAGCTGCCGGTCCAGCACCATCGACCCGCCCAGCACCACAACCAGCGCCATCGCAAGTCCTGTCAGGGTATCGACCACCGGCACCAGCACCTGCGCCAGCCGTGCGGCATGCAGATGGGTGGCGAGGTTGGCCAGCACCTTGCCACGGTAAAGCCGCGCATTCACCTCCTCGCGCCCCATGCCCTGCACGGTGCGGACGGCATGGATGCCCTCGGCCAGCGCGCCATTGACCGCCGAATTGGTCTCATGCGCCTTGATGAAGGCGTCGCGGGCCAGCGGCAGCCAGAAGATGCGGGCGATGAACAGGACCGGCAGCACCGAGAGCGTGATCAGCCCCAGTCCGGGGTCGAGATACAGCATCAGCGTCACGATCCCGAACAAGAGCACAATGTCGCCCACCGACAGGACCGAGGTTTCCAGAAACTCCTGCATCGAGCCGACATCGCCCTGCAGCCGCGACATGAGGCGCCCCACCTCGGTCTTGTCCATGAACGACAGCGACACCCGCTGCAAATGGGCGAACATGGCGCGGCGGATGTCGAAAAGCACATTCTCGGCCGCCTTGCCGACCACGCTTTCCTGCACATGGCTGGCTGCATAGTTGACCGCAATCACCACCCCAAAGACTGCGAGCGAGGCGACCAGCACGCCCTGACCGTCCGGCCCCGCCATCACCCCCTGATCAATCGCCCGCCTGATGATCATCGGAATGGCCAGCTGGGTCAGGGTAAAGACCAGAACCGCCACGACCGAGATCACGAACTGACGGCGGTAAGGCCGCACAAAGGCCCCGATCCGGCGCACGATCTGCCGGTCAAAGACCCGGCCGAACATCTCTTCCTCGATGCGGTGGCTGCCCACCACGGCCCGCAACGTCGGCGCACCGGGGGCGGATTCGCGGTCGGACTGATAGTCGGCGTTGCTGGGTTGCGTCGTCATGCCCCCTCCCCGTCCGCCGCACTGGTCTGCAGATCATGAAGTGCGCGGTAGCGCCCGCCCAGCGCCAGAAGCTCGGCATGGCTGCCCTTTTCGATCACCCTGCCCCCCTCCAGATACAGAATCCGGTCGGCATGGCGCAGCGAGTTCAGCCGGTGCGCCACGATCAGCGTCACCCGGTCGGCAGCCCCGTCCATGAGCGCGGTCCTGATCCGCGCCTCGGTCCCGGCGTCCACGGCGGCAGTGCTGTCGTCAAAGATCAGCACTGCGGGTCTGGGCATCAGCGACCGCGCGATGGCCAGCCGCTGGCGCTGCCCCCCCGACAGCGACACCCCCCGCTCGCCCACCACGGTGCGATACTGCGCCCTGAGGCCCGCGATATGATCGTGGATCTGCGCATCCTGCGAGGCGCGGTGGATGGCCTGCTCTTCCGTCTCAGGCTCGGCATAGGCGATGTTGTTCTCCAGCGTCGTGGTGAACAGGAACACATCCTGCGCCACCACCGACACCGCCCGGCGCAACGAGGCCAGCGACACGTCGCGGATGTCCTGCCCGTCCAAGGTGATGCGCCCGCCCGCAACGTCGTAAAAGCGCGGGATCAGATGTGACAGGGTGGATTTGCCGCTGCCGGGGGGGCCGATGATGCCCACCGTCTCGCCCCGCTTTGCGGCGAAGCTCAGGCCCGACAGAACCTTGGTGTCGGGCGCATTGGGATAGGCAAAGTCCACATCCTCGAATTTCAGCTCCGCGCGCGTCAGCACCAGATCCGGCGCACCGGGTCGGTCCTTGATGGCCGGTTCAAGGTCCAGAAAGGCAAAGACCCGCGCGCCACAGGTCGAGGTGCGGGCGAAAGAGTTCACCAAAAGGCCAAGCTGACGCACCGGCATCTGCAAGATGGTCATGAAGGTCAGAAACGCCGTCAGCGTGCCGACCGACATCTGCCCCGCCATCACCTTCTGACCGCCAAGCCACAGCACCAGCCCCATCGCGACCAGAAACGAAAAGGTCATGATCCCGGTCGATTTCACCCGGATATCGACCCGCTCATGGGCAAGCTCCAGCGCCCGGGCCGAAGCGGCGTCGAACTTCTGCAACTCATGTTCTCCGGCGGAAAAGGCGCGCACGACACGGATGCCGCCCAGATTCTCTTCCATCACCCGCGACAGCACTGACATGCGGTCCTGCAACTCGCGCCAGGTCAGGCGCAGCCGCATTTGCGAAACCGACGAAAACCACCCCACCACCGGCACGAAACTCAGCGCGACCAGCCCAAGTGCAGGGTCCGTCGCGATCAGCATGACGCCGCCAAATCCGATCAGAACGCCAAGCAGCACCAGCCGCGCCAGACCGGTGGAAAAGAACTGACGCGCGCCATCAAGGTCCAAAAGGCCCAGCGTGATCAGGTCGCCCGAATGGACACTGTCATGAAATCCAAAGGACAGGCGCTGGACCTGCTCGTAAAAGCGCAGCCGCAACTCGACGCCAGTGTAATGGTTCACCGCCTCGGAATAGTAGTTCTGAAAGGTGGTGAAGACCCCGCGCACCGCCGAGACGACCAGCACCTCGACCGCAATGGTCATCAATTCGGCGCGCGCCGCTGCGGTGTCGCCGGCAGCCAGCCGCTGCGTCTGATCAATCGCGCGCCCCAAAAGCCACGGAATGGCCAGTTGCAGCGCCGAGGATATCAGCGTCGCCACCACCGCAAACAGCGCCTGCCACGGCGTCAAAAGCGCCACTTTCGTCATGCGCCACAGGGTGCCAAGCCCGGCGCGCCAGCTCTGCACATCGGCAATCGCCATGACCTCAAGCGGCTGGCGCAACGGTTTGGTCTGGTCTGTCACTTCGTGCCCGTCGATGCGGCATGGCTGGACGTGGCGCTGTCCGGCAATCTGGAAACTCAATCGTCCGCCCTTGTTGGCCCCTTCCACCGGGATTGGCAAGATTGTCGGCGCGACGCCGGTGAATTTCCCGCTGCGCGGCGTCGGGCAAGATCAGGTCGGCGAGGCAGTCGCCGTCTTATCCCGCGAACCGCGCCTTATGCACGACCGGCGCGCTGGACGCCGTGGATTGCGCTGCGCGGTCGCGCAAATAGCTCTCCAGCGTCGCCCCCATCATCGGGCGGGCAAGGGCAAAGCCCTGCAACTCATCAACGCCCATCCCTTGCAGCAGCTCGCGTTGGGCCGCACTTTCGACCCCCTCGGCGATGATTGCGATGTTCTGCATATGGCCAATGTCGACGATCGTGCGCAAAAGCCGCGCCTGCATCTCCGAGGTGGCAATCTGCTCCACCAACGCCTTGTCGATCTTCAGACGGTCCGGCTTCAGCCGCAGAAGGCTGACAATCGAGGCGTGACCGGTCCCGAAATCGTCGACCTCGATCCCGAAGCCAAGATCCCGGATCGCGGCCAGATTGGCGGCAACAACGTCCGACTGATCATCCAGAAAGTTGGATTCCAGCAGCTCGAACGACAGCCGCCGGGGATCGATGTCCAGTTTTGCCAGCTCAAGTCCCAGATCCGGGTCGCGCAGCCGCGCCTTGGACAGGTTGACCGACATCCGCGGCACGGCCAGCCCCTTGGCCTCCCACCGCTTGAAATCCGCGATGGCCTTGCGCAGGACGATCCGGTCGATCGTGGCCAGCGCGTCCAATTCCTCGGCCGCGGTCAGGAAATCGGCGGGCTGCAGGATACCGTGGTGGGGGGCTTGCCAGCGCACCAGCGCCTCGACCCCCGAAATCGCCATGGTTCTTGCGTCGAATTGCGGCTGGTAGACGCAAAAGAACTCGTCGCGTTCGATCCCGCCCAGAACCTCGTCCGACTTGCGTTTCTGCGCCAGTGCCGCCGCGCGCATCTCATCGGTGAAGAAGCAATACCGCCCCCGCCCCTCGGCCTTGGCGCGGTAAAGCGCCAGATCCGCGTTCACCAGCAGGGCCGTGCCGTCGATCTGGGTGCCTTCGGCCACGGCAATGCCGACGCTGATGCCATAGCGACATACGGCGCCCTTGTGGCGCAAAGGTTGCGAAATACGGCTGATCAGACGTTCGGCCAGAGCCTGCAGGTCGCCATCGCTGGGCGCTCGCGGCACGAAGATCGCAAACTCATCCCCGCCCACCCGCGCCACCAGCGAGCCTGCGTCGACACAGCCGCGCAGGATGTTGGCGGTGTTCTTCAGGACAAAATCGCCGGTGCTGTGGCCAAAGACATCGTTGATCTGTTTGAAACGGTCCAGATCAACATGCAGGATGGCAGAGCGCTTCATCCCCTGTCCGCCCCGGACGCGACTGTCCTTGTGCGCCCGGTCCAGCATCCGGCGGTTGGGCAGGCCGGTCAGGGCATCATGCAGGGCGTTGTGCTCCATCTCGGCGCGCGCTGCCTCCAGTTCGACATTGCGGTTCGACGCAAGCTGGTTGGCGAACTTCAGCGCCTCGGAATGCTCGTGCTCGTCCGTCGCGTCCCAGTTGATCCCGACAAGGACCGGCCCGCCGATCAGGTCTTCCTGAAAGCTGACCCGGCTGCGCAGGAACCGCACGGCGCCATCGGTGCGGATGATGCGGTAGCTCAGATCATAATCCACCCGCCGTTCCAGCGCCATTTCCGTGGCCTTGGTGGCGAAGGCAAGGTCTTCGGGGTGCAGCGCCCGCTCCCACACATCGCGCGGCAAGGGGGCGTTGTCGGCCGGCAGGCCGTAGATCGACCGCAACCGTGCGTCCCATTCGATCCGGTCCTGCGTGACGTCGTACTGCCAGATCCCGATCTGCACCGACGACAGTGCCAGTTCCAGCCGCCGCGACACGGCCTTGATCCGGTCCTCTGACGCTTTCAGGGGCGAGATATCGGTGTCCGTCCCGACAAAGCGGTACGGCTTGCCGTTGGCATCCCACGACACCGGCCGCCCGCGGCACATGATCCAGATCCAATGGCCATCGGCATGGCGCTCGCGGTATTCGTAGTTCACCTCTGCCAGGAGACCGGCGTTCAGCCGCTCGGTCTGGTCGCGCGCCAGCTCCCTGTCGTCGGGATGAATGACGTCCAGCCAATCCTCGTCGGTCACCGCCTCCAGAACGCCGGGTTTCAGGCCACGGATCTCGCGCCACATCTCGGAATGGTTCTTGATCCCGGTCGAGATGTCATAATCCCAAACCCCCTGCCGGGCACTGTCCAGTGCCACTTTCCAGAACAGATCGGTGGTGTTTTCGTCCTGCGCCATGTTGGGGATATGATCGGAAAATTCGGGCCGCCGCGCAATTGCATAATAGAGAAAATTTCTACCTTGGGTGGTAATTACGTTGCGTCCGGTGCCGCAAATCAACAACCATTCGCCGGATCGCGACCGAATTCACGGATTGGTCACGGCAAAGCTGCTCCTCCTCCCCGGCAACTCACGTTTTCCTCACGCCGGTCAGGATAGATTTGGCAGGCGATCAACAGCCATTTCGCAACAACAACGCGACCCGAGAGGCCAGTTGTTCCGGACGCGGACCTATTCAGCCGGTTCCGGGCGCAACGCGACGATTTCAAGCCCGGCCTTCGGGAACAGAACAAATTGGATTGAATGGAGGACAGAATGATTGCCCTTGTTGTCTATGCCTGCCTCGCCACAGAGCCCGCGACCTGCACGCAAGAGGTGGTGCAATGGGCCGATCAGGCCAGCACCTTGAGCTGTTCGGCCCCGACATCCGCGCCGCTCACGGCGTGGACAGCGGCGCATCCCGACAGGATCGTCAAAAGCCACTGGTGCATGACCGCCCTTGGCCCGACCGGCGCGGACAGCGCCTCGCATGCGCGGGTCCTGCCTTTGTCGGCCTGCGACGTTCACAACCGGGCGACCGCGATCATGTGGTCGCACAGGAACCCCGGAAAGACTGCAGTGGAAGAGTGTAAGCGGTTGATTTCACAGTAAAACATTAGACCCTTGTGTGGTGCGAGCAGTAGCCCCGCAAGGATGAGGGTGGCGCGATGGTCCCAATTGCGCCACCCGCCCTCGTTTGCAGCCGCATGTCTGGCGCGTGTCTGGCGTCGGCTGGAAATGCCGGCACCCTTGGCAGCACGCCTGGGTCCGCAGACCGCGCGCCTGTGGTTTTCCGAACCCGGCCCGGCCACACGGACCAGCCGCCCCGAAGGCCGGCTCAGTCCTTGTGGTCAACAAGCTGGAGCGTGTCACGTCTGATCAGGTTCCCCCGATCGTACCCGACACACAACTTGACCAATGGCTCGCCAGTGCAACCCAATCTCGATGAGATTGAAGGCGATCCGCTCTAGCTGATATCCTGGGCGCTGACCCGATCAGACAGGGCAATGAGCCAGCCGAGCGTTTCGGCCTGGTCCGGGCTAAGTCCCTGCTGCCCCTGAAGTGCGACCATCAGGGGACGATACTCAGCCCACCGCAGATGAAAATCGACAAGGTCGCGAGGCGGCGATGGTGCCTTGGTGCCCGACTGAACTGGAAATCTACGATGAATCAAAACGGCTCTCCTTCTCAAGACGCCAAGGGATGCCTGTCCATACCGATTGCCCAAAGCGGGGCGAACAGACTTGGTCGCACACTCCCTTTGCGTGCAATTCAAGGATAACCCGCTTCCGCTGTGAGACCGTGTGAATAAAGCGTGAAAGGGGTTTGAGCATGGCAAAGGTTGGGTTACCGTTACGTCAGTCGAATTAGCATGGGCGCAGTAGTGACCAAGCATTTGGAAGTGAACCTCTTTGGGGCCTGCATCGTTCGTTCGGCGGGGCAGCCCGCGTACGAGATTACCGGTGCCAAACACAGGGCACTCTTTGCGCTGCTTGCCACAGCACCTTTCGGTCGCCGGACCCGCAGTTTCCTTCAGGACACGCTGTGGGGCACCTCGTGTTTCGACAGCGGACGGCAAAGCCTCCGGCGGGCTTTGTCGGACATCAAGGCGGTGATGGGTGCGGATTTTGAACGCCTGTTGCGGGTCAACAATTCCGAAATCAGCCTCGATCTTGCCGAGGTTCATTTCATCGGCCGTCCCGGCGGTGGCGAGTTTCTTGAGGGGCTCGACATCCGCGACGCCGAATTCAACGACTGGCTGCGCGGCATCCGCCAATCGCCCGAGCAACTGTTTGCCCTGTTCTCGGCCAGCACCCAGCCGCCGCCCAAATCGATATTGCCGACGATTGCCGTGCTGCCGTTCCGTCTGATCACCGGAGGCGGCGAACACGGCATCCTTGGCGACTGGCTGGCCGAAGAGGTGTGCCGCTCGCTGTCACGCTCGGGCCTTCTGGCGGTGATCTCGCATCTGTCGGCGCGCGAACTCGCCGCAACCAGGATCGAACTGGCGCAGGTCCGCGCGGCCCTCGGGGTTGACTACTTCGTGGCGGGCTCGCTGCGGGTCAGCGATCACTTCGTCACTCTGGACGCCGATTGCATCGACGCGGCCAGCGGACGCATTCTGTGGACCCGGCAATTCACCGGCAAACTTGGCGACTTCATGCAGGCCGAAAGCGCCCCCGTCACCGAAGTCGTCCGCGCCATCGGGCAGACCATCGCCTCCGAAGCGGTGCAGCACGTCCATGGCCGGGCACTTGCCTCGCTGGAGGATCACCACCTTCTGGTGGCCGGTGTCGGTCTCATGCATCAGCTCAAGCTCAGCAGCTTTGCCCGCTCGCGCGAGCTGATCGAAGAGGCGATCCGCCGCGCCCCCCGCGCGGCCGAGGCCCATGCCTGGCTGGCCGAGTGGTATGTGATGGCGGTTTTCAACGGCTGGACAACCGACCGGGCGCGCGACACCCAGATGGCGCAGAACAGCACCGCGCGGGCCCTTGACATCGAGTCCGAGAATTCCTTCTGCCTGACCATCGACGGCGTGGTGAACAACAACCTTCTGATGCGTCTCGACATTGCCGAACAGCGCTTTGACGCGGCGTTGGAGCGCAATCCGAACGAGGCGCTGGCCTGGCTTCTGTCCGGCGTCCTTTTCGCCTACCGCGACAACGGCTCCGAGGCCGTGCGCCGGGTCGAGACCGCCATGCGCCGCTCGCCGATGGACCCCTTCACCTATTTCTTCGCGTCGCTTGCCGCCTCCGCCTATTTCGTGGACGGCAATTATGACCGCGCGCTTGAACTGGCCAAGGCGTCGCTGGTCAAGAACGACCGCCATGTCTCGACCCTGCGGGTGCAGATCGCGTCCTTGCATTACCTTGGCCGCACCGACGAAGCGCGCAGCGCCGCCCAGCTTCTCTTGCAAAAGCAGCCCGATTTTTCCGTCGCCAGCTATATGAGCAACCATCCCGCGGCGGCGTTCGGATCGGTCAAAGCTGTCTCAACCGCGCTTTCAGCGTCTGGAATCCCATAAGGAGATCGACAATTGCCCCTGCTCAGTCTGCAACATGGCCTTCACGGATTGCACGGATTGCATGGATTGCACGGACTGCATGGTTTGCACGGGCTGCACGGTCTCCACGGCCTGCACGGTCTCCACGGCCTTGGCGGCGGCTCCTCCGGCGGCGAAATTGCGGCCCTGCAATCCAGTGCTGCGGCCCTGACCCATGCTGCGGGCCTTGCGGCACTGCCGCCCGACAACGTCCGGAACCTCGAGCCGAACGCCGCGACCAACATGGCGCGCTGGGCACCCGACGTGCGGGGGATGCTGTTGCAGGCCTGCTTTGGCGCACGCCTCGGCTATGTTTGCGACGAGACCACCGGGGCGGTGACCGTCTCCTTTGACCGCAATGCCATCTGGCTCGCTGAACGCCCCACCGATCAGACCCTTGCGGTTCAGGTCGGGCTGGTGCGCAATTACATCGACCAGCGCGGCGACCGTGGCGCCGAAGTTCTGGCGCAGATGGGTGACTTCAGCGCCTTCTTCGGCCTCATCCTCGGCCTCGCTACGGCCCGCAACGTCAAGACCCATGAACTGCTGGCCCATGTGATGACCCTCGCCGGGGCGGTCTCGATGATGCCAAAGCACATGATGGCCTGCCGCCGCCCGGATGAGATTGACCTGCGCGTCCTGCCGATGATCCCCACACCCGGCCACGCAGCCTTCCCCTCTGGCCACGCGACCCAAGCCTTCGCCATGGCGACCGTCCTTGCCGCCCTCGTCCGCTCGGTGCCGGGCCACTACCCCGACGCAGACAAGCGCATCGAGCTGCTTTACCGTCAGGCGCACCGCATCGCCGTCAACCGCACCGTTGCGGGGATGCATTTCCCGATGGACAGCATGGCGGGCGCCAGACTTGGCCTGCAGCTTGGCCGCATCATGGTGGGGCTGATGTCCGGCAGCCCGAAGGTGACAACCAAGCTCAGCGTCAATCCCAACACCCAACCGGACAAGGACTTCCTCTTTGCCGACCTCGAGGCCGACCTTGCCCCCCTGACGTCGGGCCCCAAGATGGAAAAGGTCGATCTCTTCGCCTGGATCTGGGATCAGGCCCGCGCCGAGTTTTTCGTGCCCGCGGCACCGGGAGCCTAGATGATGGAGCAACCGGGCACCGACACCGGCGGCTCGGGCCAGATGGGCACCCTGCTTGGCCCCTATGAGTCCTGGCTCTTCGACGCTGGCAAGACCTTCGATCTGCCGGATCTGATGCTGCAGGACAGCGTCCATCTCTCGGCGGTGGCCGAGCTTTCAAACCCCGTCGCCGTTCAGGACGTGGCCCGCCTTTCGGGCACCCTGCAATCGGCGGCTGGAAACCATGTCATGCGCCAGCCCGTCCTTTACCGGGCCGAGGGGTTCAGGACCCGCTTCCTGCCCTTTCTGATCAGCCCGGCGCCGGGGTCCACCAGCCCGCCCCTGCTTGATCTGAACGCCGCCGCCGTGCAGAACCTCGTCACCCAGTTCGGCCCCGGCAACGGCCT
>JANMCI010000542.1:0-7687 GCA_031361245.1 Rhodobacterales bacterium | reverse complement strand
GCCCGATGGCCGCCAAAGCCGGCGCATCCGGGCGGATCAGGTCGATCCGGTTGTCAAAGCTCCGCATCCGCATTCCTCCGCCGCACCGAACTTGTCGCTGCTCCGCAAAATGAAAAAGGGGCAGCTTGCGCCACCCCTTCTTACGAATTTCTGACCCGATCCGCGAAGGATCTGCGGCCGGAAAGCTTATGCCAGCGCCAGGTTGATCGCCGACTCGCGGCCATCACGGCCGGATTCGATGTCGAACGTCACGGCCTGGCCGTCGTCCAACTGGCGAATGCCAGCGCGTTCCATAGCCGAGACGTGAACGAACACGTCTTTCTTGCCGCCTTCCGGTGCAATGAAGCCGAAACCCTTGGTTGCGTTAAACCATTTCACGGTGCCCTTGGCCATCGTGTGTACTCCTAGTTAGATGCCATCCGCAGGCTTGCGATGGCTTGGCTCAGTCGTTAGATGGTCGAGTACTGAAGCCTGGAAGGAGACAGAGGGTCGACATTTCGCGTTTCGCCCGATGCAAATGCACTTTTTTGGTCTAAAATACAAGCCCCCTTCGGATTCAAATATTCTTTCAGCGGATTGCCGCTTTGCTCTCCCCAATTCACAAAGCCTCAAATAACCTTGGCCAGCGGTGCGGTGTCGGGCCAGGATCCGGGACAGCAGCCCCCTCATTCCTGTCGGTAAACCTATGAAACTCCTCAGCTTCAACATCCAGTATGGCGTCGGGCAGGACAACCGCTATGACCTCGGCCGCGTCGCCCGCGTTGTCGCCGGGGCCGACATCGCCGCCCTGCAAGAGATTGACCGCCACTGGTCGCGCACAAATCACGACGACCAGCCGGCCTTGCTGTCAGCCCTGCTGCCCGATCATTTTACCGCCTTTGCTCCCGGCTTTGACATGGCCTCCCCTACCGCCACCGACCGCAACCGCCGCCGTCAGTTCGGCCCGATGATCGTTTCGCGCTGGCCGATTCTGTGGACGCGCCAGCACCTCTTGCCCCTGCGCCGGATGCTCGACCCGCTCAACACCCAGACCTGCGCGCTTGAGGCCTGCATCGCCACACCGACCGGCCCCCTCCGCGTGTTCTCCGTGCACCTTGCCCATGTCGGGGTAGAGGAGCGTCTGGCCCAGCTCGACCACCTCCTCGCCCTCACCCCTGCCGCCCCGTGGAGCGGCACTGACGACGAGCCCTCCCGCAACTGGACCGAAGGCGAGGCCGCGCCGCCCTGCCCCGAAAGCGCCATCTGGCTGGGTGATTTCAACATGGAGCCGGGCTCGGCCGAATACATCCGCCTCACCGGGCAGACGCCCTATCACCCCGGCGCCCGCTATGCCGAGGGATTGGTCGATGCCGTGGCCCTGACCGGCACCCATCTGCACACCCATGACAAGACCATCGCCGGCATCCGCCACCTGCGCCAGCTTGACCACTGCTTCGTGACCCCCGACCTCGCCCCCCGCGTCAGGCGCGCATGGACCGACCCTGCCGAGCCCGGCTCAGACCACTTCCCGCTGTGGGTGGACCTCACGTAGGGCGGGGTTTACCCCGCCATCCCCGGCACTCACCCCGGCCCCGCCACCTGCCGTGCATATTCCGCCCCGTCATACCACCCGCGCGAGGCGGCAACCTTGCCTTCAGCGTCCAGATCCCATTCCTCGCAGCCGACGATATTCAGTGGGTTTTTCGTGCCGGAATGGTGCCCGGTGAACGTCCAGAAATAAACCATGTGGTCGCCCAGCAACCGGATGCCGTCGCAGGTAATGTGGATGTCCGGCACATCGGCGTAAAACCCCTGCGCCATGGCCTCGATCCCTGCCCGGCCAACCCACGGCGTGCCCCGGTTGATCACGATCCCCCCGCCTTCAGCATAATGGCCCGCCACCGCCTTGGCCGACCCCGAATTCCATGCCGCGGTATAGCTCGCGGCCAGCGCCTCGGCGCCCTTCAAATCCAATCCCACAATTTCCTCCTGTCCAATGATCTTCCGCCCAGACTGGGTCAGTGGGGTCCGCCCGTCAACAAAAAGTCTTAAGATCTGGTTACCTGAAACTATCAACCATATGATAGTAAACGACTTTATTGAGCGTCCACATCTGGACACCGCCACCCGCCCGTTGACAGCGCCCTTCCGCTCCGCCTTGATGGTCCGATACCTGACCGGACATGCCATGACCCTCGGCTCCAGCCTCACCACCCCTCCCCCGACCCTGCCCGAGGCAGAGGCACTGCACCTCGCCGAAATCCATTTCGGCCTCAGCGGCACCCTCGGTTCGCTGACGTCCGAACGTGACCTCAACTACCGCCTCTCCACCCCTGACGCCACCTGGGTGCTGAAACTCGCCAATCCCGCCGAACCGCCCGAGGTGACCAGGTTTCAGACCCTCGCCCTGCTGCATCTTGAACGCACGAACCTCCCCGTCCCCCGCGTGATCCGCACCCTTCAGGGCGAAGCCGAGGTTGCGACGCCGCACGGCATCCTGCGCCTGCTCAGCTGGCTTGACGGTCATCCTCAGCACCTGACGCCCCGCACGCCCGCCCAAGCCGCCGCAATGGGCCGCATCGCCGCCCGGCTGACGCTGGGCCTTCGGGGTTTCTCTCATCCCGCCGCAACCCATGTCCTGCAATGGGACATCAAACAGGCCACCGCCCTGCGCCCGCTGCTGCCATTCATATCTGACGCCCTCCGCCCGCTCGCCACCGATACCCTCGACCGCTTCGACCGCGACATTGCCCCCCATCTCGCGACCCTGCGCGCTCAGGTCGTGCACAACGATCTGAACCCGCACAACGTGCTGGTGGACGCACGCGACCCCGCCTGCATCACCGGCATCCTCGATTTCGGAGACATGGTGAAAACGCCGCTGATCTGTGACGCCGCCGTCACCGCCTCCTACCAGATCGACCCCGCGAACCCGCGCGCCAGCCTGCAGACCTTCGCCGCCGCCTATCATTCCGTCCTGCCCCTCACCCGGCACGAGGCCGACCTGCTGCCCGATCTCACCGCCACCCGGATGCTGACCACCCTCGCCATTGCCTCGGCCCGCGCCGCCCGCTACCCCGGCAACGCCGCCTATATTCTGCGCAACGTCCCCGCCGCCGCCGCTGGCCTTCTCGCCCTCGCCAACACCCCCCGCATCCCATTGGAGCTGCCATGACAACCGGAACCATGGTCAACGCCTTTACCCCCGGCACCGGGAACCTCTCGCCCGAGGATGAGGCCCGCATCGCCCGCCGCACCCGGCTGCTTGGGCCCGCCTACCGCCTGTTTTACGAAACCCCGGTCCATCTGGTGCGGGGCGAGGGCGTCTGGCTTTATGACACCGACGGTCAGGCCTACCTCGACTGCTACAACAACGTGGCGTCGCTCGGCCATTGCCACCCCCATGTCGTGGCCGCCACCGCCCGGCAGTCGGCGATCTATGCCAGCCACACCCGCTATCTCAACGACATCGTGCTGGACTATGCCGAGCGTCTGCTGGCGACCTTCCCGGACCAGCTCAGCCACGTTATGTTCACCTGCACCGGGTCAGAGGCCAATGACCTCGCCCTGCGCATCGCCTTTGCCCATACCGGCGGCACCGGGGTGATCGTGACCGAAAACGCCTATCACGGCGTGACGCTGGCCACCGCAGCGCTTTCCCCCAGCCTCGGCGCCGGGGTTCCGCTCGGCCCCCATGTCCGCACCGTTCCCGCTCCGACGACGGGCGCTTCCTTTGCCGGCCACGTGCAGGCCGCGATCCACGACCTGACCCGCCACGGCATCCAGCCGGCTGCCTTGCTGGTCGACACGATCTTTTCCTCCGACGGCGTCCATGCCGACCCGCCCGGCTTTCTGAAACCGGCAGCCGAGGTGATCCGGGCCGCCGGTGGCCTTTTCATCGCAGACGAGGTGCAACCCGGCTTTGCCCGGACGGGAGAGGCGATGTGGGGCTTTCAGCGCCACGGCCTGATCCCCGACATGGTGTCGATGGGCAAGCCGATGGGCAACGGCTATCCGGTGGCCGGCCTTGCGCTGCGGTCGGGCGTGGTCACCGCATTTGGCAACCGGGCGCGCTATTTCAACACCTTCGGCGGCAATGCCGTCGCCGCCGCCACCGCCATGGCCGTTCTTGAGGTGATTGAGGGCGAGGGCCTCAAAGCCAACGCAGCCAGGGTCGGTGCCCTGTTCCGCGACGGCCTGCTGTCCCTTGCCAAGACCCACGACAGCCTTGGCCCCCTGCGCGCCGCCGGTCTGTTTCTGGGGCAGGACATCGTGACCGAGGGGCATCCCGACGCCGCCCGCGCCGCACACCTTGTCAACCGCCTGCGCGAAAACCACATCCTGATTTCGGCCACCGGACCCAAGGGCCATACCCTGAAAATCCGCCCGCCGCTGGTGTTCAGCGCGGCAAATGTCGATCAGTTCCTGACCGGATTGGAGGCGGCGTTGCAAAAGCTCGGCTGACCTCGGTCAGTCGTCGCCGCCCAGATCATCCCAGATCCGCTGAACCCAGGACTTGATCAGCAGGGCCTCTTCCCAGCGGTTCGACATCTCGCGCCCGTCCGGCCCGGTCATGGCATATTCCGGCGGTCCAAGCTCGCAGACAAAGATGCAATCGCCCGACGCATTGCGCGCCCGCCAATCGGCCAGCCCCTCACGCCACCAGCCCTTGAACAGGGTCACCCATTTCTGGTGCTGCGGAAACGCCAGTTGCAACTGGATCTGCTGACGGCTCGCCACCCGGCCCTGAAAGCTGTCTGACCGTTGCAGGATGCGGCTCATCAGCCCCATGTCCCGCTCGGACAGCGGGAACCAGAATTCGCGGTCCACCACGTAATGCGACAGGTCGGCACAGATTCGCATCCCCGGAATGCGGTCGAGCAGCTGCAGCGTCACGTAAAGATCATTGGTGATGCAGTTGCGGTGCGTCTCGAACTGGATCGGCTGGCCGATCCGGTCGGCCATCGCCATCCACGTCTCGATCACCGGCACCATGTCGTCGAGTGTCAGCGGCATCACCTGCCCAATCACATCGACAAACGGCGCCCCGAAATCGCGCGCCATCAAGAGTGTGTCCTCAAGACTTTCGATCGTCTTGGGAAAGGCCACGATCAGCGGGGTCAGCGCGTTCCGCTCCATATGGGGCCGCACGGCATGGGCCACGGCCACATCCGACGCCCCAAGATCAATCGCCATGCCGTGATAGCCCGCCCCGGCGACCATGGCGCAGACCTGATCGAAGGGCAGCTTCACCCCGGTCTGATCATGCGGCTGCATCGCCCAAAGCGAGGTATAGAACTTGAGGCGCCTCATTCCGCTGCCATCCGTCTGACCCGGCCCCCGGCGGCCGGGATCACCCAGACCTCGTTCATCGGATACTGGCTTTCATCCTTGGCCATCAGCTTGCGGATCACCTCGATCTGAAACTCGATCCAGCCCATGCGGTGCACCTGCCCCGCCACGCCCTCGATCTTGGCGTGCAGATCGCGCAGTTTCCAGAACGGCACCGCCGGAAAGGTGTGATGCGCCGTGTGGTAGGGCATCTGCCAACACAGCCAGCGGAAAAAGGCGTTGGTCCGGGTCGAGCGGGTGTTTTCCAGAATGTCATCCTCATGGCTCAACCCCAGATGCTCGATGGTATTTTGCAACTGATGGACGGGCTTGGTCAGCACCATCGGGATCAGCCAGAACGTCAGCGGCGCCCAGCTTTGCATCGCCAGCGCCAGCACCGCGATGGCCAGATACCCCGCCAGATGCCAGCGGCTTTCACGGATGATCTTGGCCTCCTCCTCTCGCCGGATGAAGGGTTCGACGATGATCCCGCGCGCCCGGCGGACCAAACCGAAAACCCGGTTGCGCCAATAGGTCAGCCCAAACAGCCAAAGCAGATACGAGGTCAGCGTATAGGGCTCGCGCACAAGTTCGCCATCCCGCTCCCAGTTCTGGGTGTATTGGTGATGGGCGAAATGCATGACCTGATCGTAATCGCGCGGAAAGATCTCGACAAATCCGATGGCCCGCCCGAACCATTCGTTGATCACCCGGGTCTTGAACACCGTCGCATGGCTCAACTCATGCTGGGCCGCGTACAGAAAGTTGACCAGCACACCCAGCGCCAAGCCCGTGACCCAGACCCAAGCCGTGCCCATCGCCATCGCGTGCAGCACCCCGACCCCCACGATGACCCCGAGATGACTGCCCATCTGAACCGCCCCGCGCAGATCGGACCGCTCGGTCAGCGCCCGCAATTCCAAGGGCGTCAGCAAGGTGCGCCGCGAAAAACTTGCTTCCATCCGATCCTCCGCCGCCTTTTCGGTCAGCCTAGCGCGCCCCCGCCCCAAGGCAAGCGCTTTGTCCCTGCCGCCCCTTGACCCGCCCCGGCTGAAAAGGCAAACCGCTGTCAGCACAGGAGCCCTCCATGCCATTTTCCCGTTCCGTCAAGATCGCCCCTTCGATCCTCGCCGCCGATTTTGCCAATTTCGGTGCCGAATGCCGCGCGGTCGAGGCCGAGGGCGCCGACTGGGTCCATATCGACGTGATGGATGGCCATTTCGTCCCCAACATCACCTTCGGCCCCGCGATGTGCGCAGCGCTCAGGCCCCATATTCGGGGCGTGATGGATGTTCACCTGATGATCGCGCCCGTCGACCCCTATCTTGAGGCCTTCGCCAAGGCCGGCGCCAACATCCTGACCGCCCATCTGGAAAGCGGCCCCCATATCCACCGCACCTTGCAGTCCATCCGCGCCCTCGGCTGCAAGGCCGGGTTGGCCATCAACCCCGGCACCGGCATCGACGCCGTGCCGGCGGTTCTCGACGATATCGACATGCTTTGCGTGATGACCGTCAATCCGGGCTTCGGCGGCCAGAAACTGATCCCCGCCACGATGGACAAGGTCCGCGCCCTGCGTGCGATGGTCGGCGACCGCGATATCCATATCGAGATCGACGGCGGCGTCACCGACGCCAACGCCGCGGCCCTCGTCGCAGCGGGAGCCGATGTGCTGGTCGCCGGCTCCTCGATCTTCAAGGGCGGCTCCGCCACCAATCCGGCCCCCTACGGCGCCAACATCCGCGCCCTGCGCGCCGCTGCCGCCGCACATCCATAACGCGCGCCACGCCGAGCCGGTTGGCCGCAGGCCAGAGGCGAGAAAAAGACAGCGCGCCGCAGGCGCTCCTCTGGATCAGCCGCCTCAGCCCACCAGAGCGCCGGGTTGCAGCACCACCTTGCCCGCCAGCGCTGCTCCCGCCCCGATGGCCTCGACAAGCCCGGCCCCATCCAGCCGCGCCGCCAGAAACCCGGCGTTGAAACTGTCGCCAGCCGCCGTGCTGTCCAAAGGCCGCAGCGGCACAGGGTCAAAAACCACGTCCCCTTCCCCGGCATCCCAGCCGCAGATGCGCTCGCCGCCGTTCTTCACCACCACCGTCCCCGGCCCCAGCCCGCGATAGCGCGCCACGGTTGCCGCAGGGTCGGCGTCCCCGTGCAGCGCCGTTTCCTCATCAAACGACGGCAGAACGATGTCCGCCACCTCCGCCGCCTTGGCGACCCACTCTGCCATTTCAGCAAACCCGGTCCACAACCGCATGCGCATATTGGGATCAAATGCCACCCTGGCCCCACAGGCGCGCAGCGCCGCCAGCAACACCTCCCGCCGCTCGGGTGTCAGGATGGCCAGCGTGATCCCGGAAAACACCACCAGCCCGGCGCC
>JANMCI010000077.1:0-12219 GCA_031361245.1 Rhodobacterales bacterium | reverse complement strand
GCCCTGTTCCGCGACCTTGAAGACATGGGGTACGACGGCTGGGTCGCCGCCGAATACCGCCCGGCCCGGGCCACCGTCCACGGCCTCGCCTGGCTGGCGGCGCTGAAGGCCCATTCGCGGATGATCGGGGCCTGAGGGGCGGGGCCATACCCCTATGCGCAGATATTTCTAGCGTAATTTCCAGGTTGCATAACAAGTTCCGGCAAGGATGTATTCCTTTTGGCGAGCTTTCCGATGACCGCACCTTTCAAATGGGGCAGCGAATTTCTGGTCAACAAGACGACCAGTGAAGGTTACGAACCCGCCGTCACTGCTCTGGCCAATGGCCGCTTTGTGGTCACCTGGATGGATTCCAGCCCAACAGGAGGCGACACGTCGGGGTCTGCCATTCGCGCCCGTGTGTTCAACGCAGATGGCACGGCCTTTGGCCACGCGTTTCTGGTCAACTCCACCCTGGCCGACAACCAGGGCGAACCCGCGATCACCACACTTGCCGATGGCCGCTTTGTGGTCTGCTGGGTGGACAACAGCGCAACCGGCGGCGACACTTCGGAGTCGGCAGTTCGCGCCCGGGTGTTCTACGCCAATGGCACGCCGTCTGGGGCCGAGTTCCTGGTCAACACGACGACGACCAGCCAGCAATTCGATCCCGCGATCACTGCCCTGGACGGTGGAGGCTTTGTGGTCAGTTGGTCGGATATGAGCGCGACCGGCGGTGACGCGTCGTTCAACGCGGTGCGCGCCCAGGTGTTCAGCGCCAATGGCGTGCCGTCGGGCGGCGAGTTTGTGGTCAACAGCACGACCAGCGACAATCAGTTCGAACCCGCAATCACTGCTCTCGCCGATGGCCGCTTTGTGGTCTGCTGGTCGGATGCCAGCACGACATTCAACGCCACCTCGCTTTATTCCTTTCGCGCCCAGGTGTTCAACTCCGATGGCACGCCATCAGGTGACGAGTTTCTCGTCGGTAGGACGGAGATAGACTTCCAGTACCAACCGGCGATCACAGCCCTGGCCGATGGCCGCTTCGTGATAAGTTGGTCGGAATGGAACCCAACAGGCGGCGACACTACGCCACCTGCCGTTCATGCCCAAATCTTTGACCCGCGCGAAACCGCTGTAACGCTGGCCGGCACCCAGGGCAGTGACAGCTTTGTCGGCACGGTCTTTGCCGACACGATCGCAGGCGCCGCCGGACATGACACACTTTTTGGCGCGAGAGGGAAGGACCGGCTGGATGGCTCCCGTGGCAATGACCGGCTCTTGGGCGGCTTGGACAACGACCGGATCCTTGGTGGTGGCGGAGCGGACATTTTGAACGGCGGGGCGGGCAGTGATCGGCTTCGGGGCGGCAATGGCAAGGACCGGCTTATTGGCGGTGGCGATGCTGACACTTTCGTCTTTGTCGCCGCCGCCGAGGCCGGAACCGGGGCCAACCGCGACCGGATCAGTGATTTCGCCGCCGGCAGCGACAAGCTGGACTTGTCGGCCTTCATGGCGGGCGGCGCCTTCATCGGCAGCGCCGCCTTCACCCCCGGCAACGGCCCACAGGTGCGGTTTTCCCTCGCGACCGGCATCTTGTCCGGCGACGTGACCGGCGACGGCATCACCGATTTTCAGATCGAACTCGACGGCGCGCCCGTGCTCACGGCCGCAGATTTCCTGTTCTGACGCCCGCCAAACACGGTCCGTGTAATCCTTTCAATCCGGTTAACGGTTTTCTATATCTATATGATATTAAACACTAAAACAGGATGTCGTCAAAAGCGACATCTCGCGTCCGCGGGCCCATTATCGCCCCTGCCAACGCTCCAGCACATAAGCCGCCGTCATCAGATCCAGATGCGCCCCGCCGCCATTCTTGGCGATGGTGATCTCCTCCTCCGACCTCCGCCCGTAGGCACCCGATGCCAGATCATAAAAGTCCGCGACAACATCCGCCTCGGTGATCGCCCCACTGGCCAGCGGGGCCATCAGCTCGCCGATATGGTGCAGCGTCGTGGCCCGGGCATCGACAAACACCCGGGCGCGGCTCATCGCGCGGTCATCGACCTCGCGCATCGCGGGGTTGTACGCCCCGATCAGGTCCAGATGCTGACCGGGCTGCAACCATTCGCCCCGGATCAGCGGCTCTTTCGCCATTGTCGCGGTGCAGATCACGTCCGCCGCCCTGACCGCCGCCTCCAGATCGTCCGCCACACGCAGCCCCGGCATCCCGGCCGCCATCCGTTCGGCCCCCTCACGGTTGCGGTTCCACACGGTGAACCGCGCCTGCGGAAAGAGGCTTCCATAAGCCCCGATCATCGACCGCGCCACCGTCCCTGCCCCCACCAGCAGAAATTCCCGTGCGTCACGTCGCGCCAGCTTTGAGGTCGCAAGCAGACTGTCGCCCGCCGTCTTCCACTTGGTCACCAGATGGAAATCAATGAAGGCCTTGGGCACCCCGGTCACGTCATCGAACAGCGCCACGACCCCGTTGACCGTGGGCAAACCCATCCCGGCATTGCCCGGATGCACCGTCGCCACCTTGACCAGCGCGCCAAGGCCCGAAATCCATGCCGCCCGGTCCAAAAGCACATCGCGGTCACGGTACAGGAACAGATCGGCAATCTCGGCCTTGGGCCGCTGGTGCCCCGCTTCAAGGGCCGCAAGCAGCCCGGCCCAGGTCAGCAGCGCCTCCGCCTCTTGTCCCACCGTCTCGATCACAGCCCTGCCTCCGTTTCCGTCAGCAGCCCTTCGGCCACCAGCCGCCGCGCCCAGCCCTGCCAGCTTTCAAACTGATGGGTCCGCCAGCCCCGCGCCCCCGCCGCCGCGATATTGTCGGCCCGGTCGTCGGTGAACAACAGCGACCGCGGCGCCATCCCGCAATCCGCCTCGACCATCTCGTAGATCCGCGGGTCCGGCTTGATCACCCCCATCCGCCCCGAGACATAGTGGCGGTCAAACTCCTGCAGGAAGTCCAGCTTCGGCACCGCCTCGTCAAAGGAATACCGCCCGAAATTGGTCAGTGCGAACACCGGCACCCCCTTCCTGCGCAGCGCCCGCTGCAAGGCAATCGAGCCTTCGATCCGCGGCGTGGCCAGTTCGATCCACCGGTCATACCACCAGCGCACCTCGCGCGCCCAGGCGGGGTGACGGGTGGCCCAGTCATAGATCGTCTCGCGGAACAGGGCACCGGCGTCGATCAGGTCGTTCATGTGGTGCAGATCGACCTCGGCGAACAGCGCACGACGGCGCTCCTCGCCAATCTCGCGGTCATAGAACGCCTCGGGCTGCCAGCGCGTCAGCACATTGCCGATGTCAAAAATGACCGCTTCAACCTTCATGCCTCGTCCTGCCTTTCCCGCTAACCGTCTGACGGGCCGCGCTCTCGCCGCACGGTCTCGCGGTACAGCGTATAAAGCCCCGCCCCCACGATCAGCGCAATGCCGATCCAGCCTTGGGTGTCAGGAAACGTGCCAAAGAACAGCAGGCCGTAAATCACCGCCAAGGGCATCGAGGTGTATTCAAACGGCGCAATAAGCGCCGGCGGATTGGTCCTGTAGGCATGGCCCATCAGCATACCCCCCACCGCCACCGAAACCCCGGTGCCGACAAAGAACGCCCAGTCCCCCACCGGCGGCCAGATCCAGACCCGGAACAGGAACGCCAGCGATGCGTCCGACGACCCCGCCAGATGGCCATCGCCGACCCACAGCCCCATGCAGACCGACACCACGATGAACGCGATCTGCGTATAGAAGTTTATGGTGACCGAGCTCTCGGTTTCCTTCATGTGCCGCGTCATGTTCTGTGTGCTGGCATAGCACAGCGCCGAAAACAGGATCAGCACCGCCGCCCAGCGAAACTCTCCCTCTGGCCGCAGCATGATGATGACCCCGACCAGACCCGCAAACACTGCCCCCCAGCGATGCCAGCCGACCTTCTCGCCCAGCACGACGACCGAGATCAGCGTCACCAGTATCGGCGCCACGAACCCGATGGCCGAGGCATCGGCAATCGGCATCGCCGCCAGCCCCAGAAAAAAGCAGACATTCGACAGCATGACGATGCTGGCCCGGATCAGATGCAACCGCGGCAACCCGGTCTTCAGGCTGGCAAGCGGCAGGCCCGACACCCGCATGAAGCCCAGAATGAAAGCGACCCCCACAAAGGCCCGCACCAGAATGACCTGATGCAAGGCATAACCGCCCGACAATTGCTTGATGAACAGGTCATTGAAAGACAGCGCCACACTGCCCCCCACGGCACAGGAAATGCCGATCAAAACGGTTCTGGACTGGGCCTCGGTCATGGGGCCAGAAGACCAGCGCCCGCCCCCGAGGTCTGGCCCATCCCCGACACATCAAGGCCGTTTTGGTAGGTGGGGGCCGGCCCCGACCTTGGCTCAGGGCGCGTGATCTCCCGCTCCCGACCCTGCCCCACCGCCCCGCGGTTGTGGTCATTGCCACAATCAGTCTCTGAATTCATGGGTTTTTGGCCTGAAGAAACGCCGCCCAAGCGTCCTGTGACGGACCAGAAGCGAGCCGACCTTAAAGTTTCCTTACCGCCAAAACTCAACCCCTTGATCCAAAACACTTCGCAAAATGTCCCACATGCGGACACAACTCACTTCGCTCTCAACACGCGGTCCAGCACATCCAGAAACCGCGACCGGTCGGCCTTGCCGAACATCTTGCCGCCGCCCTGCCGGAACGGGTCCGCGCTGCGCAAGTCGGCCATCAGATCCCGCGTCGCCAGCACCATCCCGATGCCGGCTTTGGTCAATTCCACCCCGTCATGCTTGACCACCCGCGCGCCACCCTCGATACAGCGCGCCGCCAGCGGGATATCGCCCGTCACCACCACGTCGCCGGCGCCCGCCCGTTCGGCGATCCACTTGTCGGCCTCATCCGGCCCGTCCGGCACGAAGACGCTTTGCACCAGCGGGTTCGCCGACGGCCTGATCCCGCCGTTTGACACCAGCACCATCGTGACCCCCAGCCGGGTTGCGACCCGCTCGGCCTCGGCCTTTACCGGGCAGGCGTCCGCGTCGATATAAAGCGTCATGCGAACAGCGCCGTCGCGTGAAAGGCGATGTGATCCTCCATGAAGGTGCTGACGAAGAAATAGCTGTGATCATAGCCCTTCTGCATCCGGAACGTCCCCGCCTGCCGCCGTTCGACCATCGCCGTTGCCAAAGCCTCGGGCTGCAACAGTTCCAGAAAGCGGTCCGATGTGCCCTGATCGATCAGCATCGGCCCGTCAAAGCCGCGCTTCTTCATCAAGAGGGCCGCGTCATGGGCAGCCCACGGCTCTTCATCGACCCCCAGATAGGCGGTGAATTGTTTGCGGCCCCACAGCGAGTGGGTCGGGTGACAGATCGGGGCAAAGGCGGACACCGAGCGAAAGCGGCCCGGCAGGCTCATCGCCATGGTCAGCGCCCCGTGTCCGCCCATGGAATGGCCCATGATCGCCTGCGCAGGCTCGGCCAGCGGATAGGCGTTGAACAGGACGGCGGGCAGCTCCGCGGTGACATAGGCCCACATCCGGTACTGCGCGGCCCACGGCAGCTCGGTCGCGTCGACGAAAAAGCCCGCGCCCTGACCCAGATCATAGTCCTCGTCGTCCGCGACATCCTCGCCGCGCGGGCTGGTGTCCGGAAAGACCAGCGCGATTCCCGCCTCGGCGGCCCAACGCTGCGCGCCAGACTTGATCATCGCGTTTTCGTGGGTGCAAGTCAGACCCGACAGATACCACAGCACCGGCACCGGCCCGTGTTCGGCTTCTTCCGGCAGGAACAGTCCGAATGTCATGTCGCACTGGCAGCACTCGGAGGCATGGGAATAGACCCCCTGCACCCCGCCAAATGCCCTGCTTTCGCTGATTGTCCGCATCTGGTGTTCCCTGCCATCGTCGTGGGTATTGCCTTGGAATCGTGTCATGGGCGGGGGCCGGGTTCAAGGCGTCAAAACGCCCCGGGCGCCTCGGTTCTTCATGGACATTTCCGGCGGGGAAAGGCACATTCGGACGGCCGCAAGGACGGGGGACGACAGAATGACCGCGCAGAACTGGCCGACTTCGATTGGTGCCATGACCCTGTTCTGCGAGGATCTGGCGGCAAGCAAGGCATTTTATGCCGCTTTTCTGGGGGCCGAACCGATCTGGGGCGACGAGGTGTCCTCGGTCTTTCGTGCCGGCGAGACGATGATCAATCTGTTGCAGGTCGTGGCGGTTGCCGAACTGATAAACCCAAGCCCGATGGCGCCACCCGGCGTCCGCGCGGTCTATACACTCAGCGTCCCGGATGTCGATCTGGAGGCGGAACGGTTGCGGGCGGCGGGTCTCGCACTGCTGAACGGGCCGATGGACCGGCCCTGGGGCATTCGGACGGTCAGCCTGCAAGACCCCTCGTGCCATGTCTGGGAACTGGCGGCCCCGCTTCAGCGAAAGACGGACAGGACCTGATCCAACGGCTTCTTGCGCTTGGCCACCGCCGGCACGGTCGCATCATCGGCCGGATAGCCCACTGGCAGGATCATCACCGCCTTCTCGCTTGCGGGCCTGCCACACAGAAACGGCAGAAATTTCATCGGATTTGGCGTGTGCTCCAGACACACCAGCCCGGCATGATGCAGTGCCGTGATCAGGATGCCCGTCGCAATCCCCACGCTTTCGGGCACGTAGTAATTCTTGTAGCGCGTGCCGTCCTCGGTCTCGCCCCAGCGCTGGGCAAAGACGACGATGAGCCAGGGCGCGTCGGTCAGGTGCGGCTTGTCGGACCCCGTGCCTATGGGCTCCAGCGCCGCCAGCCATTCGTCCCCTGCGCCGCCGGCGTAGAACTCGCGTTCTTCCTCCTCAGCGGCCTGGCGGATGCGCGCCTTCATCGTCGGGTTGGCGATGGCGGCAAAGTGCCACGGCTGGTGATTGGCCCCGGACGGAGCGGTGCCAGCGGCCTGAATGCAGGCGGTGATCACGGCTTCGGGCACCGGACGAGATGAATACTGGCGTACGGAATGGCGCCGCGTCATGTAATCGCGGAAGTCCTCGGCCGCCTGCAACGCCTCGGCCTCCGGCTTTTGCACCCGGTCGGGCAGCGGCAATGGCTGATAGCGGACTTCACCCTTGCGATACATCAGCCGCCTCTGATCAGCACCATGCCTGGGCAGAAAACCACGGCCACGCATCCGGCGCAAGCTGGGTCGTCAATGCAGCCGCGCCCCATAGTCACTGGGCCGCACCCATTCGATCCGGTCGGACAGTTGAGTGTTGATGCGCCGGATGATCTCCTGAAACACCCGCCAGCCCTCGGGCTTGGTGGGGTTCATCGAAAACCAGTGCGCGCAGAAGAAGCACTGCGGCGCTCCGTTCATCACCAGCTCCGGTATCCGGCCATGGCGTCCATCCGCGCTGATGTAGAACTCTACGTTATGCCTGCCGTCAAAGCCGATCAGATCCTCGACGCTGAAGTCAAGCCGGGCGTCATAGATCGAGTGGCGTCCCTGACGGCGGATCAGATGTGTGGGATGCATCTCATCGGCCTGATCGGCATAGCAGGCGACCGAAGTCACCCCCATGCGACCAGCCACCGCCAGATCCAGCAGGGCGGCATAGGCATTGTCGCAGATGGTCGAATGGCCGCTGGCCTGCAGATCTGCCCACCTGCGGCGGCAGTCGTCACAGTCGCAGCCGGGCACCGAAAGGCCATTGATCGTGATGCCGAGACGGGCGGCATGGTCCAGAATGGCGCCAAGATAGGCGCGGAATTCGGCCTGCGGGACGTCGCGATCATAAAGCCATATCCCTTCGCAGGGGCCAGTGACGCGCTGCCGGTCGGACGCAAAATCCCACAGTTTGCCATGGGTCATGAGCTCCATGTGGACATCCATGTTAAACGCTGCGGCGCGGCTCATATGTTTCAGGTACTCGCCCTCGGCGTCGGTCGGCTTCTGCCCGGTTGCCAGACAACTCAAACTGCCATTCAGCGCGGAAATCAGGCTGACCTTGCCGCGCACACCCTGTTCAGCGCAGAAATCAACCAGAGTTTTGAAATGTCCGTGTGGCTCGAAATGCGTGTCGTCGACAAACAGCGATAAGGCGGTTCTTGTCATCAGTCAGTTCCCCTCGCAGCCAAGGCGCGCGGGCAGCGGAAGGGTTCAGCCCCCGCCGATCAGCGCCCCCGCGGCAAAGACCAAAGCACCTCCGACGACGACCTGCAAGGCGGCGCGAAGGAAAGGTGTCTCCATAAAGCGGTTCTGGATCCACGCAATCGCCCAAAGCTCGACAAAGACCACAACCATCGCCAGCGCAGTCGCCGTCCAGAAGTCCGCAAGCAGGTAGGGCAGGGCGTGGCCAAGCCCGCCCAGCATGGTCATCACCCCGCTGGCCAGCCCGCGCTTGAGCGGCGAGCCGCGCCCCGACAGCACGCCGTCGTCATGCGCGGCCTCGGTGAACCCCATCGAAATGCCCGCACCAACCGCGGCGGCCGTGCCCACCAAAAGGGTGGTGTGGCTGTCCTGCGTTGCAAAGGCGGTGGCAAAGATCGGCGCCAACGTGCTGACCGACCCATCCATCAGCCCGGCCAGACCCGGCTGCACCCATGTCAGGATGAATTGCCGCCGGGCACCGGCATCTTCGCTGGCGCGGGCGTCGGGGCTCAGATGCATTCCCTCCAGCCGCTCGGCGTGTTTTTCGTGCCCCGCCTCGGCGGCGGCCAGATCGCCCAGAAGTTTGCGGGTGGCGGCGTCGGTCGTGCGGGCCGCCGCAGCGCGGTAGAATTTCTCCGCCTGCGCCTCCATGCCCGCCGCTTCGGACCGGATACGGTCCAGGCTCAGCGATTTGGTCAGCCAGACCGGGTTGCGGGCGTAATAGCCTGCGACATGCTCGCGGCGTATCAACGGGATCACATCGCCAAAGCGCACCCGGAACAGATCGATCAGGCGCTGGCGGTGATGATCCTCTTCCACCGCCATCCCGTCGAACACCGCCGCCGACCCCGGATAATCGGCACGCAAGCTATGGGCATAGGTTCGGTAAATGGCAGCGTCATCTTCTTCCGAAGCAATGGCGAGAGCCAGGACCTCCTGCTCGCTCAGGTCGGAAAAGCGTTTGCGGTTGGTAAATCCGGCAATCATCAGGGCACCTAATCTGGAATGATTCCAATATGCCGCCGGGCCGCAGAAAAGGAAAGCCTGCCGTTGCTGCGGCTGGCGGGACCGATCAGCCTGCCACGCTGCGCGCCGCACGCGCCCGGACCTGCTGACGCCACAATGTGAACAACCCGGCAGCCACCACGATGGCGGCGCCAAGGATCACATTGGCACGCAGTTCCTCGCCAAAAAGGAACACGCCAAAGCCCGAGATCAAGACCAGTTGCAGGTAGGTCAACGGCTGAAGTGCCGAGGCTTCGGCCAGATCATAAGCGCGGATCAAAAGGTAATGCCCGACGACCGACGTGGTGCACAGGGCCAGCATCCAGCTCCAATCGGTGGGTGTCATCGGCGCCCAGAACCACAGGCCCGGTCCTGTTATGGCAATGGCGCCTGCCACGCCGGTCCAAAGGAACGAAACCGACGTGCTGTCCTGCCGCGATACATACCGCGTCGTCAGCACATAGATCGACCACAGGCCCGCCGCCAGCAATGGCAGCAGCGACAACGGCGTGAAAACGGTGGTGTCGGGCCGCAGGATGATCAGCACCCCCACGCAGCCCACCGCAATCGCCGCCCAGCGCCGCCATCCGACATGCTCGCCCAGAATGGGGCCCGACAAGGCCGCAATCATCAGCGGGCCGCAGACCAGAACAGCGTGAGTCTGGATCAATCCCAGCGCGGCAAAGGAATAGCTTGTCAGACAGATCTGCACGACCACCAACGCTCCGCGAAGGCCTTGCAGCCACGGGTGGTGCGTGACGACCGCCGCCCTCAACCCGCCTGCCCGGCGGCTGGCAATCAGACAGGCCGCCGCGCCAAAGAACCAAAAGCGCAGCATCACAACCATGGCCACCGGATAGCTGCCGGTCAGATGCTTGGTGATGCTGTCTTGCGCCGAAAAGATCACCGTCGTCAGGATCATCAGCCACAGACCCGCGCGGGTTCTCTGTTCGCTCATGTGGCAGCGGTTCTGCGGTGCTGGACAAGGACCATGATCCCGGCCAGCACCACAATCACGACGCCCACCACGACATGGGTCTGCAAGACCTCGTGAAAGAAGGCCAGCCCGATCAGTGTGACAAAGACGATCTGCAGATAGGCGAAGGGCTGCACGACATTGGCCTCGACCGTCTCATAGGTGCGCTGCAACAGGAAATTCGACAGGATCGACAGCAATCCATAGATCAGCATGAACACCCAGTCGCGGGCGGTCACCTCCTGCCATTCCGGCAATCCGATCGCCGTCATCAGGACCACACCGATGATCGGGGGCCAGAAGAAGGCGGGAAACGAGGATTCGTCCCGCGTGGTCAGCCGCGTCAGCACCGAATACAGCCCGAACATCACCGCAGAGGCAAATGGCAAAAGGGCGTACCACGAAAACACCTCCGACCCCGGCTGCAGGATCACCACCACACCGATGCCCCCCATCGCCACGGCCGCCCAGCGCGCAACGGTGATCCGTTCGCCCAGGATCGGTCCGGAAAGCGCCACCACGACCAGAGGACAGGCGGCAAAAACCGCATGGCTGGCGATCAGCCCGATAAGCGTATAGGCCCAGACCATGCAGCAGATCTCGGCCACCAGCAGGATTGCACGCAGGACATGCGTGCCGAAATGCCGCGACCTGACCGCGGCGCGCACGCCCTCCGGTCTTCGCAGCGCATAAGTCAGGACAAAGGCGCCAAAGATCCAGTAGCGGATCATCACCACCATCAAAGTGTTGTAATTGCCCGCCAAAAGCCGCGAAAAGCCGTCCTGCACTGCAAAGGTCAGCACAGTCAGCACCATGAGCCATATGCCCTTCATGCTGCGGCTCATCCCCCAAGCCTCCCCACCGTCATATGGCGTTTGCGACCATGTCCGGGCTGTCGCTCCACCTTGAACCCGGCCTCAGCCAGCGCGCGCCGCACGTGACCTGCGGCGGTATAAGTGGCGAACGTCGCGCCCGGGGCGCTGTGCCCTGCCACCTCTGCCATCAAAGGCTCGGACCAAAGTTCGGGATTCTTGGCCGGAGAAAAGCCGTCCAGATACCAAGCGTCCGCTTGCCCGCGCCACGCCGGCACCTCGTCGCGCGCATCGCCCACGATCACCTCGACCTCTATGCGGCCAAGGTGGAATTGCCGCTCACCCGCATCCCAATGCTGCAAAAGCCCGTCCGCGACCGCGCGCGCTTCGGGAAACGCCGCCAATGCGCGCTCCATGTCCGCGACAGCCATCGGGAACGCCTCGAAACTGGTGTAGCGCAGGCGCTGCCCTTCCGCCGCGATCAGGGTGGCCAACAGGTTCAGCCCGGTGCCAAAGCCCAACTCAGCGATCTGAAATCCATCGCGAAACCGCCCCGGCAGGCCATTTCCCGCCAGAAACACATGCCGCGTCTCGGCCAGCCCGTCGGCAAGGCTGAAATAGGGGTCGTCAAAGCGGCGCGACACCGGCACGATGCCATCGCGCCAGTCCAGACCAGAACCGTCCACAGCCGCTGCCTGTTCAACACCCGCCATTTCGCCTATCCCTGAAATCGCGCGGACCATGGGCAAGGGCAGGCGGAATGGCAAGGGTCGATCTGACAGTGCGCGGCGGCGGCATCTTTGGCCTCGCCATCGCCTGGGAAGCGACCCGCCGCGGCGCCCGCGTCCGTCTGATCGAGACGCAGGCCATCGGTGCCGGCGCCAGCGGCGGCCTCGTCGGCGCCCTCGCACCGCATGTGCCGGAAAACTGGAATGCCAAAAAGCAATTCCAGCTGGAGAGCCTGCTTGCCTCCGAAGCCTTCTTCGCCTCGGCCTCGGCGGCTTCGGGCCTGCCCACCGGCTATGCCTGCACCGGCCGCCTCCAGCCGATCATGGATGGGGCGGCCCTCGCCCTTGCCCACAAACGCGCGCAAACCGCCCAAAGCCTCTGGCTCGGCCAGGCCATCTGGCAGGTGATTCCGGCGACACCGGCGCCCTTTTACCCCGCCTCCCCCACCGGATACCTGATCCACGACACCCTCACCGCCCGCATCCATCCGCGCCGCGCCGCGCTGGCCCTTGTTGCGGCCATCAGGGCCAGGGGCGGCGAAGTCATCGTGGGCGAGGCCGAAGCCGAAGGC
>JANMCI010000492.1:0-5280 GCA_031361245.1 Rhodobacterales bacterium | reverse complement strand
ATGGTGATGACCTGACGCTGATCACAAGCCTCACCCGTCCAACGCCCGCCAATCACGCCACCGGCAGGGCCAGACAGCAGCAAGCCAACCGGGTTCTTGCTGGCCTGTTCGACCGTGGAAACCCCGCCATTCGACTGCATCATGCGAACATAGGCGTTCACCCCGGCCTCGCGCAGTCGGCGTTGCAGGTTGTCCAGATAGCCCGCCGTGCGGGGCCCGATATAGGCGTTCATCGCGGCGGTCGAGAAGCGTTCATACTCTCGCATCGTGTTCACGACTTCCGAGGATGCGCAGATGAAGGCATCCGGCATCACGCGCTGGACGATCTCTTTTGCTTTCAGTTCGTGGTCGTTGTTGAGGAAGGAAAACAGAAAGCCGATCACCACCGCCTGCAGCCCGCGCTGCGCGAACAATTCGGCGGCACGTTCGACCTCATCCAAGTTCAGCGGGGTTTCGACCACGCCCGTCGGCGGCATGATCCGTTCGGTGACGGCAATCCGGTTGCGGCGCTTGATCAACGGGGCACTTTGCCACGGCACATCGAATTGCAGCGAGAAGTTGTGCGGCCGCTTGTGGCGCGCCATATGCAGGATGTCTCGGAAGCCCTTGGTGGTGATCATCCCCACCTCGGCACCATCGCGTTCGATCACGATGTTGGTGGCAACCGTCGTGCCATGAAACAACGCGTCGATCTGGCCGGGCTGAATACCTGCAAGGGCGCAAAGTTTGATCACGCCCTGTACCACGCCGATGGATTGATCCCGCGGCGTGCTGGACACCTTGTGCACAAAGACCTGCTGACGGCCATCCGCCCCCACCGCCTCCAGCACAAGGTCGGTAAAGGTGCCGCCAACGTCAACGCCTACCCTGATCATCCTGATATCCCCTGTCCCTGCGGACCCGCCTTGCGACCGGCCTGACTGTTGTTTCTTTGTGTCATTTCCATGTGGCCTGCGCCTCCATGCACAGCCGACCGTCTTCGGCCGCCGTCCACAGATGCAGACCGCCCGGCTTTTCCGCCGCATTCAACGTGAAGGCCGCGCCATCGATCAGCGGGCTGATGCCCCGATACTCGAACGTTTCGGGGGGCGCGCCATGCAGGCGGGCCGCGAATTCCAGCATCATCGTGGCCTGCAAGGGGCCATGGACGACAAGGCCTTCATAGCCCTCGGCCTTGATGGCGTGGTCGCGGTCATAATGGATGCGGTGGCCGTTGAATGTGATGGCAGAATAGCGAAACAGCAGCACCGGGCCGGCCATGACGCTGTAGGACCATTTGGCGACGGGCGCCTGTGGGATGACCGGGGCCGGCTGATCCGGGTGGCGTGGCGCGCGATAGACGATGTCCTGACGGTCCTGCAAAACCAACCCCTGAGGGCCGGTGAAAACATGATCGACCGTCACAAAGCACAAGGTCCCGCTGCGCCCGGTCTTAAGCACCACATCACGGACGGTGGACTGCCGTGTCACCACGTCGCCCACATGAAAACGCCCGCCCAGGTCGATCTGCCCGCCCGCCCACATGCGATGCGGCAATGGAACCTGCGGCAACAGCCCGCCCCGTTGGGGATGCCCGTCCAGCCCAAGTTGCGACATCGGCCGCGCGGCCGGGGCCAAGCACCAATGGATGGCAAGCGGCGCCACTTCGCCAACCTCTCGTTCGGGTTTGGGATCATCCAGAACCGCCAGATAACCAGCAACCAGTCGGGGCGACACGATGTCCTGCGCCGTCTCGGACCGGCCAATCCATTGCCGCAAGTGATCAATGTCCAGCGGGGCGTCGGTCATCGGGAAAACTCCGCCCGGATCGTGCATGCCGTGGCATCAAAAATGGCAATTACATGCGCCATGCCCCGCCCGGCCACCGCCTGTTCGATCACCGCCCGTTCGATCGCCACCAATAGGCCCGTCATGTCAGTACGACCTCGGCAGGCCAAGCACATGCTCGGCCAGATGGGACAGGATGAGATTGGTCGAAATCGGCGCCACCTGATACAGACGCGCCTCGCGGAACTTGCGTTCGATATCGTATTCCTCGGCAAAACCATAACCGCCATGGGTCTGCACACAGGCTTCGGCGGCGGCCCAGGACGCCTCTGCCGCCAGCATCTTGGCCATGTTCGCCTCTGCGCCGCAGTCCTTGCCCGCCTCGAACAGGCCTGCTGCGTGCTTCACCATCAACTCGGCGGCGCGCATCTGGGCATAGGCGCGGGCGATGGGAAACTGCACACCCTGGTTCTGGCCAATCGGGCGACCAAATACGCGGCGCTCGTTGGCATAGGCGGTGGCCTTGGCAATGAACCACTTGGCGTCACCAATGCATTCGGCGGCGATCAGCACGCGTTCGGCGTTCATGCCGGACAGGATATAGCGAAAGCCCTTGCCCTCTTCACCGATCAGGTTTTCAGCGGGCACCACCACGTTGTCAAAGAACACTTCGGTGGTGGAATGATTCATCATGGTGCGGATCGGGCGAATCGTCATGCCCGCGGTTAGCGCCTGCTTCATGTCCACAATAAAGACCGACAGCCCCTCGGTCCGCTTGGCCGCCTTGTCCTTCGCTGTGGTGCGGGCCAGCAACAACATCAGATCCGAATGTTCGGCCCGGCTGGTCCAGACCTTCTGCCCATTCACCACAAAATGATCGCCGCGCCTTTCAGCAAAGGTGGTGATTGAGGTGGTGTCCGAGCCGGAGCCCGGTTCGGTCACGCCAAAAGCCTGCAACCGCAACGCGCCAGAGGCGATTTGTGGCAGATATCGCGACTTTTGCGCGTCAGACCCATGCCGCAGCAGGCTGCCCATGATGTACATCTGTGCATGGCAAGCGGCGCCGTTGGCGCCGGCTTTCTGAATTTCCTCCAACACCGCCGCCGCCGCGGACAGGGTCAATCCCGCGCCGCCATAGGCTTCAGGGATCAGGACGGAAAGATAACCCGCTTCGGTCAGCGCCGCGACAAATTCTGTCGGATAGCCTGCTTCACGGTCCAGCTTGCGCCAATAGGCACCGGGGAACTGCGCACAAAGGCGCGCCACCGCCAGACGGATTTCGCGGATTTCATCGCTGTCGTCAGTGTTTTCGTGGCGCATCGTGGCCCCTTTGCTGTCTACCCGTTAAAGGACGCAGAAGACGGGCGTGACGGAAGCTACCTTCTGTGAATTTCAGTTATGCCGGATCGGCATAACTGCTTTTAGTCGCGCAAAGGTGCCCCCTTCAGGGGCAAATGCTAGCCTAGCGGCGCGCCAACCGCAGCAAAGGGACGGATGATGACGCTTTCTATCGATTTGTACTGGTCGTTTCGTAGCCCCTATTCCTATATCCTGCTGCCGCGGATCGTTGCCTTGCAGCGCGACTTCGACGTTGCCGTAGATATGCGCGTCGTGCATCCGGCAGCGATTCGCAATCCGGCCTATTTCACAAGGATGGACCCGCTGGCCCGTCCCTATTTTCTTTGCGACAGCGCGCGAGCCGCTGCGTTTCACGGCTTGGCCTTTCGCAGACCGATACCCGATCCGATCGACCAGAACCCGGCTACCTTGATCATTGCGC
This sequence comes from Rhodobacterales bacterium, assembly GCA_031361245.1. Lineage (GTDB taxonomy): Bacteria > Pseudomonadota > Alphaproteobacteria > Rhodobacterales > Rhodobacteraceae > Stagnihabitans. Next base: position 1,733 of record JANMCI010000492.1, on the reverse strand, counting down.
CCGACCAGCCACGCGCCATGCGCCTCGGGCGATTGGGCATCGCCGCAACCCAACGCGGCAAAGGGCTGAATTTTGCGCAAGAGGTGTCGCGCCTGCTATGGGATGGAACTGTCACGGGCTGGGACAAGGGCGATCATCTGAGGCAGGCGACGGCGCGGGCTGGACTCGATCTGGCGGAACTAGAGGCAGCGATTGCCGCCGATCCGGCGCGATACGACTCCGACCTTGCGCGGAACGACACCTTGTTGCGGGACGCCGGCCATTGGGGCGTGCCGACAATGGTCGCTGATGGCGAGGTATTCTTCGGGCAGGATCGCTTTGACCAAATGATCTGGCGGCTTCAGCAGAAGGGATTGAACTATCGGTCGGGCTGAGAAACTATAAGTGCTTTATCCAGTTCCCTCTCTCCCCGGCTAGCCCTGATCCCATCGCTTGTCGGAAGGGACACTGAACACCCGCGGCAATTATGACGCCTTCATTCGGTGCCGGGCTCGTCCTTCGCCCAGCGGCGCATGGCCTTGATGACCTCGCCCTGCCGCTCCGGCGAAAGGCGGCCATAGTCGTCAACGGTTGTCGAAGTCTTGTCATGGCCGAGGTTCATTGAGATCGCCTTGATCTGCTCGGGCGTGCTGCAAAAGGCGTTGCTCATCTGGACCAGAGTGTTGCGGAACCGATGGGGCGTGAAGGGCGGCAGACCTGCCGCGGTGAACGCCTCCTTGATGAACTTCCGCAGGCGGTCTTCACTGGAGTAGGGCGTGCGGGTCAGGCCGACACATTGGGAACCCAGTTCCGGCGAAACCTGCATCTTGGGACGCGGGAACAGCGGATCGGTGCTGCTGAACAGAAGCTGCCCACGAAGTTCGGCGATCCAGGCCGTCATGCAGTCCAGGTAGATCGGGTCGATAGGCAGGAACCAGGTCGTGAAGCACTTCGAGAACTTGGTTTTCACATTCCGCCCGTCTTGGAAAATGCTGCCCACCGTTAGGTCAACATGACCTATGTTCAGCGTTGCCGCCGCTGCGATCCGCGCCATCTCCGCCTTGTAGCGTGTCATCGCCGCGAAGACCGGACAGGGCATTGTCTGCCCCATTTCCGATCAGAAGGTTGGCAAAACCGTTGCCTGTCCCGAACAGTGCGGAGCCTGTCAGTATCAGGGACTCCGGATTGGCCTCAAGAGTATAGTTGATGGAACTGCGCACCGTGTCGATGCCCGCCCCGATCACCTCTCGACCACGACGTCGCCTACACTGTCCACCAGATAAAGATCGTCGCCGATATCCCCGACCATACGGTCATCGCCGGTGCCACCTGCCAGAGTGTTATCGCCTGCGAGGCCCTTTACCGTGTCGTTGCCAGCCAGCCCTGCAAGACTGTCATTGTTTTCGGTGCCGATCAGCAGATCATTGTCCGCCGTGCCCGGTGATACACCTACCGGGCCGTAGATCCGTGCGGCCTCTGCCTACATCGCTACTCTCCCCGAAAAGTGGCATCCGTAATCAATGCAGTGTGAGCCTCTGCTCCAGGGTTGCAATGCTCTGCATCAATTGCCCGAAGCGTCCCGTTGTGGCAAGAGGTGGGCGCCGACCTGACCCTTCCTTCCCAGATGCTTTGGACGTGGGAGTTGTGGGTAATCTGGTCTCGCCTTTTGCGGCAAGCATGAAGGCCCGTTTTTTCTAACTCACTGCACCTGCAATGCCGCACCTGCACAAGTCAGCAACCCGCCCTTGTTGTAG
>JANMCI010000486.1:0-3602 GCA_031361245.1 Rhodobacterales bacterium | reverse complement strand
CCACCCGTTACGACCGATGCCCGAAAGTATTCCTCTCCGCCATCGCCCTCGCCGCAACCATCATGTTCTGGCTTTGAAATGAGAACGAGTCCTGACCCTAGACATGCGGCCGATTACGCTCGGTATCATTGTTTCCAAGGTTTCTTCCGCGAGCCCAGTGGCCCGTCAACCCGCACAGGCAAGGTTGACCCGCGTTCCTGAATGTCCTTAAGCAGGTTCGTCAGCGGATTAGTCGTGTCCGGGCTTGGTCCTTTGCACAGGCCAAGATGCTCGGCCAGCGTGTCCAAGGCGTGGTACCGGTCGCAAGGCTTGATCTTGATCCTTTTGATCCTGCGAGACTCATCACGGGATCCTTCCTGATAGGATTCGACAGTCACTTCGGCCAGAAGGTCCAAATCAGCTGGGGTGCAATCTTTTAGATCGATCACGGGCGTTCCATCGTCGCAGATGTGCATGAAGCGTGACATGCCGGTAAAGCCGAGGCGGGTGTATTCTGCGATCAGGTCATCTGCGGTCTTGGTGTGCCTTTGCCTGATCACAGCCCGCTCCCGGTCAATCGCTGCGCGGACACTCTCTTTTTCCATCATGCGGACGGCATTTGACGATGCGGACTTGGCGGAATAGCCCGCCTTGATAAAGGCTTCGGTCTGTTTTCCGCTGAGGACATATTCCGCAACGAACTGCTTTTCACGGTCCGAAAGTGGGGTAGACGCTGTGGTCTTTGGCTTGGCTATCGCTTGTAATCCTTGAACAATTTTAAGAAAGTATCGCAGATTCCGGTCGACATGACAACCGCTTGCCTTGTTGGTCCGGGTTGGGCCTGGAAGGGAAATCCAGTCTCATTTGGGCCACAAGCAATCATGAGTGACCAATGGTCGAAGATGAGTGATTTAGGCCGCCACTTCTGGCGTCGGGTGACCTTGAAAGCGCCGGCCTTGGGAATTGGGCTTTGCCGAACTGTTCTCGACTACTTATCCCCTTGGAACGCACCCTTTGCCGGTGCGACGACGCCGCTTTCGAAAAGCCCGTCCACGACTTCCTTCTTGATGCCCGCCTTGATCATGGCCGTCTCCAAGGTTCTTCGAAAACCCTTGTCGTGGATATCGTCGGCCGTGATGCCCTTGAAGTGGACCCCGAGTTCAGGGGGTTTGAAGGTGACGACCTGGTCAAACAGCAGGCTTGCTCGGTGCCGGATTGCCTCTTCGATTTGCTGATCCGTAGGCTGATCATCCAGAAGCGTCAAAAACTCAGGGGGGCTGGATCGCCACCTGCCAAGAAACTCGGCGGCCATTTGAGCCTGGAAGGAAGCGCGCTCTACTTCCACTGCCTCCTTCATGGCCGACTGGTATCTTGTCACCAGTCCCGTGAAGACAGAGGTGGTTCGGGAAATCTGAACAGGTGGGACAGGTGGATTTTCCGCGCAACAGCGGCATGATGCTGCGAGCGAGGCGATGACCATGACATGACGACCGCGCCGGAACCACAGCCCGGCATTCAAGGCGAAAGTTGCGGTAGCCGCGATCAAGGGTGAGAAGACCCTGATCGAGTTGGCGCAGGGTTTCGACGTGCATCCGAACCAGATCAAGCAGTGGCGCGATCAGCTTTTGGAGGGTGCCAACGGGGTCTTTGGCGAGGCCCCAAGATCTGAGCCGGAACCGACGATCGACGTAAAGACTCTGCATGCGAAGATCGGAGAGCTGACGCTGGAGAACGATTTTTTGCCCGGGGCGCCGCATCGCCGTCCAGCAGGTGCCGGTAGAAGAAATCCGCTCCCAGCCGCCACGGCAGTCCAAGCGTGAAGATCCAGATCGAGGCGAACCACATCCGCGCGTGGTTATGCAGATAGCCGGTATCCACCAACTCGGTCGCCCAGGCATCGAAACACCCCAGTCCGGTCTCGCCATTCACCGCGCGGTCCACTTCGCGGCGCTGGCGGCGGTCGCGGTCAAGGGCTGCCAGATCAGTCTCCAACCCGGAGACATAGTTGGTCCAGACTTGCGGGCGGCGTTCCAGCCAGCCCTTGAAATAACCGCGCCAGATCACCTCTTGCACGAACTTCTCGGCGTCCTCGGGCCCAGACCCATGTCGCGAAGGCGTTCCAGAAGATCGCTGCGGCCAAAGTCGAACGGTGTGTCCTGCCGCAACGGGGCCATCGCGGTGTTGAACATCGACTGGATCAGGTCTTGATGATGCGGCGCTGTAGCGGGTCCAAAATAGCCGATGCGCATCATCGCGTCCCGTGTCTCGGCCGCGCCACCGTCCAGCGCCCCCCGGGCAAGGGAGCGGAAATCGGCGACCAGGTCCGGGCTGATGGGCTGGACTGCGCCGAAATCCAGCAGGACGATCCGGTTGGTCTTGGGGTCATAGCGGTAGTTGGCCAGGTTCGGGTCGGTTTGCATCGCGCCAAACACGAACAACTCGCGCAGGACAAGGTCGATCAGGGCCGCGGCCACCCGGTCGCGCACCGCCTGCGGTGCGCCAACCAGACTGTCCAGCGGGGCGCTTTCGACAAAGCTCATCGCCAGCACTTGCGGCGTGCAAAGCGGGGCGTGCAGCACGGGCAGAACGAACGTGTCTGACCCGTCGAGCAAGGCACCGAACCGCGCCAGATGCTGCGCTTCGGCCAGATAGTCGGCCTCGGCGTGCAACTGGCGCTTGGCCTCGGTCAACAAGGGACTGATGTCCATGCCGCGTGGCAACAGCCCGGGCAGGCGCATCAGTGTGGCCACGTTATCAACATCGCTGTCGATGCTGGCGCACACGCCCGGATACTGCACCTTGATTGCAAGGTCCTGACCGTCGCGGGTTACAGCCCGGTCCACCTGCCCGATCGAGGCCGCCGCAAATGGGCGCACGTCAAAGCGGGCAAAGCGGCTGTACCAGCCCACACCCCATTCGGCATTCAGCGCAGTCTGCAACTGCTTTGGCTGCATATGGCGGGGGCCGTCGCACATCCGGCCAAGGATCGCCGTCAATTCGTCCGGCAGCACCAGCCCGGTATCCATCGACAGCATCTGCCCCAGCTTCAGCGCCGCCCCGCGCAGTTGCGACAGCCCGTCTGTCAGCCGCAAGGTATTCGCGGGTGTCAGCAGAAGTTGCGCCAGATCGGGTCGCCTGCCGCTGGCCAGCGCGCGCAAGCCCCCCGCAGCAACACTGCCCGCAATCCCCGAGGCGATGCCGCCAAACTTGAGCAACCGCGTCGCGCGCCCCGTCGGCACCGCGGCACCATCGTCATCTGCAGGCAAGGCTTGGCTCTCCTGTCAGTGTGAAGGGTGGGCCGTCTGCCTGCGCATCCGGCGCAGGTGCCAGCGGTAAATGATCGGTGCCAATACGAAGTCATAGGCCGTGCAGGCGACCTGTCTTATCCCCGGCAGGCCAACCACCCGTGCCAGCCACCGATACTTCGGCATTTGCGCCCAAAGCACCAGAAACGCCGGTATCCCCGATGTCAGCGTGCCCTCATGGAGCACATAAAGCCGACGGGCCGCAGTATCGGCATCCAGCCCCCATTGGCCGCGCGCATCAGAGTTCAGATCATCAAACCGGATCGGCAGGCCATTGGCACCCGCATACCGCGCGTAGTGCTGTATCTCAAAGTTACA
>JANMCI010000064.1:0-14629 GCA_031361245.1 Rhodobacterales bacterium | reverse complement strand
GGTGGGCGTCTCCTGAAACCGGACGGGGCTGCCCTGCGCCTGCTCCAGCCCCTCGAACGCGGTGACGATGTCGTCGCGCAAGCGGCGGAACCACGCCGCAGCGCGGGATTTGCGGAGGGTGACAGGGTCGGTCTCGGCGTCAGTCATCTGGAACTCCTTGCCTGCCTGCCTAGCATCATGTGCGGCCGCTGCCAACGCGGACCCGGTCCGGGCCCGCAAGACGCCCGCAAGACGATTGAATTCGCCTTGTGTCGGTTTATGCTAGGGCCATGCAGGTGCAGGGGGTAACGATGAAACGGTTTCTCATGATTTCGGTGGCGCTTGGACTGGCGGCCTGTGGCACGCCCCAGCAGCAATGCATCGCGCAGGTGTCGCGCGATCTGCGCGTGGTCGACCAGCTGATCGTGGTCAGCGAGGGCAATCTGGCGCGCGGCTACGCCTTTGCCGATGTCGTCCAGACCCGTTCCGAGTTTGTGGACTGCACCCCCGATCCCACCCCCAAGCGTCCCAACCCGCGCCCGCGGCAATGCCTTGAGGAGGTGTCGGAAACGGTCAGCCGCCCGGTGGCGATCGACCTGAATGTCGAAGCCGCCAAACTCGCCAGCCTGAAGGCAAAGCGCACGCAATTGGCTACGGCCACTGCACAGGCCATCACGGTCTGCCAGCGGCAATATCCGGAATAGAGCGGTCTGGGTCCTGTCGGACCAAGGAGCACCGGAATTCGCCCGTTTCCTGAACGCGGGCTGCTTTTGATGCTCGTCCGCGGGCCGGGCTTACGGGCTTTCAGGCTTGATGAACTTGGCACCGCCCGCAGTGCCGCCCGACAGCACGCGGACATTGCCCAGCACACCTTTTCTGGCCCCACCCGCGGCAAGCTCTTCCATCAGCTGCGCCAGCGGGATCTGCAGCGCCGAGCCCAGCGAGACGTCCTGTCCGTCGACCACCGCCTTGGCCGAGATCACCGAGACGATCTGCGCCTCGCCGTTCACCTCGATGAACACCGGCGCGCCGGACGAGCCGAAATCGACGTCGCAGGTCATGACCAGCAGGCCGGCCTGACGTTCCATCACCGTGCAGGACTGCTGCAGGGACGGCGTGTCGGCCCGGTCCTGGGCATAGGAGATTACCCCGACGGTGTCATTCCTTGACGGCGCCGCGGCGATGACGAAGGGTTTCACCGAGGTCATCAACACCGGCTGATCCAGTTCCATCAGCGCCACGTCAAAGGTCACGCGGTCAAGCTGGTCCGACCCGGCATAGACATAGTCGGGATGGGCCACCGCCTGCCGCACACCCCGGTATGCCTCGGCCCGGCCATTGCGCCAGCCGGCCAGAAACTTGATCTGCGAGGGGTCGATGCGGGCGCCGGTGTCCTTGTCGAACAGGCAATGCGCCGCCGTCAGCACCAGTTGCGGCGCAATCAGCGCCCCGGTGCAAAAGCCGTGATCGCCCAGCACCAGCTTGCCCACCGCTTCCCAGCCGCGGCTGTCGTCCAGCGTCTGCAACTTGACCAGCGCCGTGGTTTCGGCGGCCAGTGGCGCGGCCAGCAGGCATAAAGCCGCAAGTGCAAGACGTTTCAGCATCCGGTCCCCCAACAGTTCCCTGCGTGCTAATCCCTCACAAGGGCGGATTTGCGGCGAGGGTTTGTCGCAAATTGCGCGGAACCGGGCCGCCCGTCGCCCAATCCAGCAGCTCCACCGTATGGACGACCGGCACGCCAGTGGCCTGTCCGATCTGCATCATGCAGCCCAGATTGCCCGCAGCGATCACGTCGGGACGCCTGTCCATCAGCGTCGCCACCTTGCGGTCGCGCAACAGCGCCGAGATCTCGGGTTGCAGCAGGTTATAGGTGCCCGCCGATCCGCAGCACAGATGGGCGTCGCGCGGCTCGACCACCTCGAACCCGGCGCGGCGCAGCAGATCCTTGGGCGCTGCCACGATCTTCTGGCCGTGCTGCAGCGAACAGGCGGCGTGATAGGCCACCCGCAGCCCCTTGGGCGTGCCCTGTGGCAAGCCCAGCTTGGCCAGAACCTCGGTCACATCCATCGCCAGCCCGGCGACCGCCGCGGCATCGGCGCCCTCCAGAAGATGGCCATAATCCTTGACCGTCGTCCCGCAGCCCGAGGTGTTGATGACGATCGCATCCAGCCCGCCCTTGTCCTTTTCCGCCATATAGGCCCGCACATTCGCGGCGGCAAAGCGCCTAGCATCGTCTTGCCGGCCCATGTGATGGACCAGCGCCCCGCAGCAGCCGACATGGCGCGGGATCACCACCTCGCAGCCTGCCCTGGTCAGCAGGCGGATCGTGGCGTCGTTGATATCGGTGTCCAGCGCCTTTTGCGCGCAGCCGGTCTGCAGCGCGACCCGCAGCCGCCGCGCGCCGATGGCGGCAAAGACCTGCGGGTCATCGTTGCGGCTGACCGGCGGCAGGCGGGCCGGTGCCATGGCCACCATGGCGCGCAGGCGGCGGTCGGGCAGCAGCCGGGCCATGGGCCGCACCAGCCGTGCGGCGAACAGCGCCAGCCGGAAGCGCCCGGGATGGGGAATGACCGACGCCAGCATCCAGCGCAGCACCCGCTCGCCCAAGGGACGGCGGTAGGTCTGCTCGACATAGGCCCGCGCCTGATCGATCAGATGCATATAGTCCACTCCCGACGGGCAGGTCGTGGTGCAGGCAAGGCACGACAGGCAGCGGTCGATATGCCTGACCGTCCGCGCATCGGCGGGCCGCCCGGTCTCCAGCATCTCCTTGATGAGGTAGATCCGGCCGCGCGGGCTGTCCGCCTCGTCGCCCAGCACCTGATAGGTCGGACAGGTGGCGGTGCAAAAGCCGCAATGCACGCAGGACCGCAGGATCTTGTTGGCTTCGGCCAGCTTGGGGTCCGCCAGTTGCGCGTCGCTGAAAAAGGTCTGCATCAGCCAGGTATCCCCGCCAAAATCCCCTTGGGATCGAATTTCGCCTTCAGGCCCGCTGACAGCGCTGCGACGCCGCGCGCTTCGGGCTGGAACACCGCCCCTTCACCCCGCACCCTTGTCGCATGGCCACGCCTGGCGACAAGGGCGTGCATGTCCACCGCCGGCGCTGCCAGCAGCCAGATCAGCCCGCCGCCCCAGTCGAACATCGCGTCCGCCTCCAGCCCCCCGGACTTCAGATCCGCGACCACCGCCAAGGCATCCGTCGGCTTGACCGACACCCGCCAGACCGTGCCTTCCCGACCGGCAAAGTCGCTGACATCGCGCACCGCGTGCCACAGCGCAGCCGACGCCTGCGCCTCAACCACGTCCCAGTCGCCGCCCAACCGCGCCCTGAGCGCCAGGGCGCGATAGGCCACCGACCCCGCCATGCCCTCCAGCCGGACCATGGCGCTCCCCCGACGATAGGCCGCCCCGCTGACATCCATCGGCGAGCCCAGTGCCGCCCGCAGCGCCGCCAGCCCCAAGGACAGCGGGCGCGTGCCCACCAGCGTCACCTCGGCTTCCGGCACCGCCTGCACCCGGAAGGCCACCTCGGTGATCACGCCCAGCCGCCCGTGACTGCCCACCAGCAGTTTGGTCAGGTCAAGCCCGGTGACATTCTTCATCACCCGCCCCCCGGCCTTGACCAGCACCCCGGCGCCATTGACGAACCGCACCCCCAGCACATGATCGCGGCACGACCCGACCTGCACCCGCCGTGGCCCGGCAGCCCCCGCCGCCACCACACCGCCCAAGGTCGACACCCCACGGCGCCCCAGAAGCCCGCGGAGGTCCGGCACCTCAAAGGCCAGACGCTGCCGCTCAATGGCCAAAACCGCCTCGACCTCGGCCAGCGGCGTTGCCGCCCCCGCCACCAGCGTCAGCGACCCCGGCTCATAAATCCGCAGGCCGCTCAAGGCAGAGGTGTCCAGACCCGCGCCGACCTCGGCCACGATGCGCCGCGTGCCGCCGCCCTGCACGGATACCGGTGCCTCGCGCTTGCGCAGAAACGTCGCCAGTTCCGCCTCTGTTTCGATCTTCATCATTATCCGTTCATAAATATCCTCGGGGGGGTTTGGGGGGTGGAAAGCCCCCCAATTGCTCACCCCGCGCGCCGGCTCGCCGTCACGGCCAGCGGAAACACCTTGGCCGGGTTCAACAGCCATTCGGGGTCGAACACGTCCTTGATCTTCAACTGCGCCTCCAGATCCTCATCCGAGAACTGCACTTTCATCAGATCGCGCTTTTCCACGCCCACCCCATGCTCGCCGGTCAGACAGCCGCCGACCTCGACACACAGCCGCAGGATATCGGCACCGAACGCCTCGCACTTTTCCAGATCACCAGGCTTGTTGGCGTCATAAAGGATCAGCGGATGCAGATTGCCGTCCCCGGCATGAAAGACGTTGGCCACCCCCAGCCCGACCTCGGCGCTCATCTCGGCGATCCGCCGCAGCACGAAGGGCAGCTCGCTGACCGGGATCGCCCCGTCCAGACACATGTAATCGGCAATGTTGCCCATCGCGCCAAAGGCCGATTTGCGGCCCAGCCAGATCCGGGCGCTTTCCGCCTCCGATCCGCTTTCGCGGTAGGCGACGGGGTTGTGGCGCAGCGCTATGTCCTTGATCCGCGCCAGTTGCTCGTCAATCGCTTCGGGCGAGCCTTCGACCTCGACGATCAGCAAAGCCTCGCAGTCGGGGTAACCGGCATGGGCAAAGGCCTCGGTCGCCTCGATGCAGGGGCGGTCCATGAATTCGATGGCGACGGGCAGCAACCCGGCCTTGATGATGTCGGCCACGCAACTGCCCGCCACCTCGTTGGCGTCAAACGCGATCAGCACCGGGCGCGCGCCTTCGGGCTTGGGCAGGATGCGCAGGGTGGCCTCGGTCACCACGCCCAACTGCCCTTCCGAGCCGCAGATCACCCCCAGCAGGTCCAGTCCCGCCGGGTCCAGCCACGGCCCACCGATCTCGACCACCGTGCCGTCCATCTGCACCAGCGTCACCCCCAGCAGGTTGTTGGTCGTGACACCATATTTCAGACAATGCGCCCCGCCTGAATTCATCGCGATATTGCCCCCGATGGCACAGGCGAGCTGGCTGGACGGGTCAGGCGCATAAAAGAAGCCGTCCGCCTCGACCGCGCCGGTGACGCTCAGATTGGTGCGACCGGTCTCGACCCGGATGAAGCGGTTCTCGTAATCGGTCTCCAGCACCGCGTTCATCCGCGCCAGCCCCAGCACCACACAGTCCGCGGTGGGCAGCGACCCGCCCGCGAGCGACGTCCCCGCCCCGCGCGGCACCACCGGCACGCCCATCTGGTGACACAGCGCCAGCACGCCAGACACCTCGGCCGTGCTGCGCGGCAAGACCACGGCCAGCGGCGTGCAGCGATAGGCCGTCAGCGCATCGCATTCATAGGCCCGCGTCTCGGCCGGGTCGTCGATCACGCCGCCGGGCACCGTGGCGCGGAGCTTGGCCACGATGACGTCGCGTGCCGCCAGCACCCGTCCGTCAGGTTTCGGCATGTCCATGGCGCGTCCTCCCTCTCGGGACCGTTCTAGAACTCCCCTCACCGAAAGGAAACGCCCAGTTGCACCTTTGGAAATACTCCCTTGGGGGTGAGCCGCAGGCGAGGGGGGCGGGCAGCCCCCCTTTTGCCGCTGGCAAGGTGCCGCGCACCACAGTAACCTTGCGCCATGAACATGCTCTCTGTCCTTGAAACCACGTTCACGCCCACCGACACGGCGGCCTTCGTGCTGCTGGTCATCGGGTGGATCGGCACCGGGCGGCTCGCCGAGAATCCGCCCAAATGGCGCCCCTCGGTCAGCCTGCTCATGCAGGATTACCGCTATCGCTGGATGGTCGAGTTTCTGACCCGCGACCCGCGGATCTTCGATGTCACGCTGATCGACAGCCTGCGGCAGGGCACGGCCTTCTTTGCCAGCGCCTCGATGATCGCCATTGGCGGCGGAGTGGCGCTGATCGGCAATGCGGCGACCCTGCAGGGTCTGGCGCAGGATCTGACCATCGGGGTCGAGACCGCCCAACTGCGCATCAAGCTGATCGTCGTCGTCGCACTACTGGCCAATGCGCTTTTGAAATTCGTCTGGTCGCACCGCCTGTTCGGCTATTGCGCGATCATGATGGCCGCCGTGCCCAATGACTACAATGACCCGATGGCCGCCCCGCGCGCCCGGCAGGTGGCCGAGATCAACATCACGGCCGCCAAAAGCTTCAACCGGGGCCTGAATTCGATCTATTTCGCGCTGGCGACACTGGGCTGGCTGATCGGGCCGCTCGAGCTTATCGCGGCCACCGTCCTGACCGCCGGCGTTCAGCTGCGCCGCGAGTTCGCCTCGCAATCGCGTCTGGTGATGCTCGAGGACATGCGCGACGTCATGAAGAGCCCACCGCCCCCCGAAGTGCTGCCCCAGCGCTAGGGCGGCGCCCCTTCAGGGACGCTTGCCGCGAATGGGATAGGCCGCGCGCGACACCCGGAAGGCGCCGTCGCCCGCCACCTCTTCGACCACGCGGAACAACGCGCGCAGCAGGGGCTCATAGGGCAGATGGCGGTTTGCAACCATCCACAGCACCCCGTCCGGCGCCAGACCGCGATGCGCCGCCCGGACAAAGGCCTGTCCCAGCGCCGGATCGGCCTCCCGACCGTTGTGAAAGGGCGGGTTCATCACCACCGCGCCCCAGGGCCGCGCTGGCCGGAAGCTGCGCGCATCGGCCCAGTGCAGCGCCACGCGGGCATCATCGCCCAGATTGCGCGCCGCACAGTCCAGCGCCGTCCGCTCCGCCTCGACCACATCCAGAACCTGCACGCCGGGCCGGGCCAGGATCGCCCGCGACAGATACCCCCAGCCGGCCCCCAGATCGCCCACCCGCGCCGGCAGATCGCGCGGCAGTGCCCCCGCCAGCATGACCGAGGCGCGGTCCGGCCCGTCGGCCGAGAACACGCCGGGACGCGTGACGAACCCCTCGACCAGATGATCCTGCGCCGCCCAGAGCAAGAGCCGCGCATCCGCCGGGCAAACGCAGATCCGGCCATGTGCCTTGGACTGCGCCTCGCCCAGATCCAGACCAAGGGCGCGGCAGTCCTTCAGCACGGCTTCGACACCGTCGGTCTTTTGCCCGTCGATCGCCATCACCGCACCGGGCACCAGCGCCCGCGCCGCTTCGGCCAGCACGGCATGGGCTTCGGCCTTGGCGCGGGGCAGGCAGACCAGCGCCGTGGCGGCATGGCCCACAAGCCCGGTGCGATAGCCAAGGGCCGCGAAATGATCGTGATCCGGTTTGAACCCGGTCAGCACCACCACCCGCGCCATCGGCAGCGCCGAGAGGTCATCGCCGATCCGCGGCCGATAGACCGCAATGTCGCCCTTGGCAGGCAACACCCATGCGCCGCTGTCCAGCGCCAGTTCAATTCGCGATGCGCGCATGTCGGTTCCGGGCAAATGAGGATTGGCCGCTGGGGCCTATTCTTTTTCCATCGTGCACTGCAGCGGATGCTGGTGCCGGCGGGCAAAGTCCATCACCTGCGCCACCTTGGTCTCGGCCACCTCGAACGAAAAGACGGCGACCACGGCCAGCCCCTTCTTGTGCACGGTCAACATGATCTCGAACGCCTGGGCATGGTTCAGGCCAAAGAACCGCTCCAGCACATGGACGACGAATTCCATCGGCGTGTAGTCGTCGTTCAGGATCAGAACCTTGTAAAGCGGCGGCCGCTCGGTCTTGGGCTTTGTCTTGGTGAGGATGGAGGTATCCTGACCGGGTCCTCGCCGCTCGTCAGACATCATGGGAGGCGAAGCAGGCAAACCAGACCTCGGGGCAATTGAGTTGAGGGTGACAGCGGCAGGATGCGCGCAATATAGTCCTTTTTGGCCAAGACGAAAGCCCTGCAGCCCGGCTTTCATGGATAACGATTGCCCAAGAGGCGGCCATCAGCCATCACTGTGCGCCGGAAGAGGACAAAATGCCCCAATTGACCACCATTGGCTTCGACGCCGACGACACGCTTTGGCACAACGAGACGCTGTTCCACCTGACCCAAACCCGATTCGCCGCCCTGCTGGCCGACGCCGCCGACCCCGCCCATCTGTCCGAACGGCTGGAAGCCGCCGAGCGGCGCAATCTTGGTCACTATGGCTATGGCGTCAAAGGCTTCATGCTGTCGATGATCGAAACCGCCATCGAAGTCACCGATGGCCGCGTCACCGCCTCGGTGATCACCGAGATCATGGAGGCCGGGCGCGAGATGCTGTCCCATCCGGTGGACCTTTTGCCCCACGCCCGCGCGACGGTCGAAACGCTGGCGCAGACCCACCGTGTGCTGCTGATCACCAAGGGCGATCTTCTGCATCAGGAGCGCAAGGTGGCGCAGTCCGGTCTGGGGGATCTGTTCCACGGGGTCGAGATCGTGTCGGAAAAAACCCCCGACACCTATCGCACGATCTTTCAGCGCCACGGAAACGGCGCCGAGCGGGCGATGATGGTCGGCAATTCGCTGAGATCCGACGTTCTGCCGGCGCTTTGGGCGGGGGCATTCGGCGTCCACGTTCCCCACGCGCTGGGCTGGGCGCTGGAACATGCCGAACCGCCCCTGTCTCACCCGCGGTTTCACGCCTTGCCGGACCTCGCTGGCCTGCCCGATCTGGTAGAATCATTGAGCTCCACCCTACCATAGCTAGCGTTTTCGTGATGTCCGGCCACCACATATGGCGGGCTTGCCCAATATGTGTTGCAAGAGGAACATCATCAAACCCATTGAAATTAAGGGGTTTTCCGAAAAGGTGGCCTGTGCTACGTTTTCAGTGAGCAGAACGATGCCCCGGAAAAACAGGGGCACGAGGCAGAGACGAGGCAGGTAAGTTGACACCGTTTTTGGGGCAGTATTTTCGCACGGTCATTGCAGCATTCGCACTGGGGCTTTTGGCCCTTGTAGCGACCGGCGCAAGCGCCACTCAGTTCGCGGCATTTCTGATGGATGCCCGAACCGGCGAGACGCTCTTCGCCAAGAACGCCGACACCCCCTTGCCGCCCGCCTCGCTGACCAAGATGATGACGCTCTATCTGACCTTCCAGGACATTCAGGCCGGCAAGGTAACGCTCGATACCATGATCACCGTATCCAAGAATGCCGCCAATCAGGCGCCGACGCGACTTGGGCTGAAGGCGGGGCAAAAGGTTGCGCTGCGTTATCTGATCCGGGCGGCTGCGGTAAAGTCGGCCAACGACGCGGCTGCGGCCATCGGCGATGCGCTGGGCGGCAGTCAGCAGAAATGGGCGGCGCGCATGACCTCGACCGCCAAGCGGCTTGGGATGCAGCACTCGACCTTCAAGAACGCCAACGGGCTGTCGGCCAAGGGGCATCTGTCGACCGCGCATGACATGTCGGTCCTCGGCCGCCATCTGTTCTATGACTTCCCGCAGTTTTACAACATCTTCTCGCGGCGGACGACCGACGCGGGACTGGCCACCGTCGCCAACACCAACCGCAAGTTTCTGGACGCCTATGAAGGGGCCGACGGCATCAAGACCGGCTATACCGACGCGGCCGGCTTCAACCTGACCGCCTCGGCCGAGCGCAATGGTGTGCGCCTGATCGCCACGGTCTTTGGCGGCACCTCCACCGACATGCGCAACAAGAAGGTGGCCGAACTGCTGGACATCGGCTTTGCCAAGGCCAAGCCGGGGGCCAGGACCGTCAAGCCGGTGCCGGTTGATCCCGAAACGCCGCCGGCAGACGATGTGCTGGTGGCCTCGGCCGAAGACAACACCGTGGACACCGCCCTGCCCGAGGTCGAAAGCGGTGCGGGCAAGACCCTGCGCCTGAAGCTTGCCCTTGCCACCTCGCCCCGCCCGCAGGCGCGTCCCGGCGTCAGCCAGCCCGCCGCAAACCCCGCCGCAACCGAGGTGACAGAGGTGGCAATGGTCTCGGCCCCCGCCGCCGAAACCCCGGCGCCGCCCGCGGACAGTCTTGAAGGTCAGGTGCTCGCGCTCGCCGAAGGCAAGACCGAAGTCACGCCGTCGCAAGGCCTTGTCACGGTCACCGCCTCCGCCGCCGAGCAACCGCTGCAGCTCGCCTCGGGCGAGGTCCGCCCGGCCAAACGCAACACGCCGATCTATACCGACAGCGACGCCCAGATGGCCGCCGTTCCCGCCAAGCCCGAGGTTGTCACCCGGGTGTCGACATCCGGCGGCCAGCACTGGGGCGTCAACCTTGGCCATTTCAACACAAGATCCGGGGCCGAGCGGCTGCTGTTGAAGACCCAGTTGGCCGAAAGCGCCACCCTTGGCGATGGTCTGCGCAAAGTGGTCGAGCGCAAGGGCGGCTATGACGCGAACATGATGGGGCTCAGCCAGGAGAATGCCGACCTCGCCTGCCGCCGGTTGCAGTCGCGCGGGGTGCAGTGCTTCACCATCGGTCAATAGGCGGATGACCGACTTCGTCATTCCGCCGCCGATCCAGCCCAGCCTGCCAACAGCGGACGGCAAACGCTTCCCGGTCCGCCGCATCTTCTGCGTCGGTCGCAACTTTGCCGATCATGCCCGAGAAATGGGTCATGATCCGAACGCCGAGCCGCCGTTCTATTTCACCAAACCGGCGGATGCCGTGGTGACAAGCGGCACCACCATCCCCTATCCCCCCGCCACCCGTGACCTGCATCACGAGGCCGAACTCGTCGTCGCCCTGTCAGGCGGCGGTGCCGATGTGTCCCAATCCGACGCCCCGGCGCTGATCTGGGGGCACGCCGCCGGGAACGACCTGACCCGCCGCGACCTGCAGGCTGACGCCAAGTCGGCCCGCCGCCCCTGGGACATGGCCAAGGGCTTTGATGCCTCCGCTGTGGTCGGCCCGATCCGCCAGGGTCCGATCGGCGATGCCGGGATCCGCTGTCTGGTTGACGGCAAGCTTACACAGTCTGCCCGACTGTCCGACATGATCTGGCCCGTCCCGGCCATCATCGCCCATCTGTCGCGCCTCGTGACCCTGGCACCCGGCGACCTGATCTTCACCGGCACCCCGGCGGGCGTCGGACCGCTGTTGCGTGGCCAGACCTGCGTGGTCGAGATCGACGGCCTGGCCCCAGCCCGCATCACCATCGCCTGACCGGCCAGATTGCACCTTGCCAAATACTCCCGCCGGAGGCGTCCCTGGCTGGCAGGGGACGCTCCGCGGGGAGTATTTCAAAAGGTGCAAATGCAAGGGGTCACGGCTTCGGCCGGTCGTCCCACTCCTTGGTCAGGATGCGCGCCGCGTCGCCTTCCGGGTCGTCGAACTGCCGGGTCCGCAGCGCCCAGAAGAAGGCAGCCAGCCCGGCGCCGCCCAACAGCAGCGAAACCGGGATCAGGATGGCAAGGATCTGCATGGCTATTTCAGCCTCAACGCGTTCAGCGACACGCTGATCGAGGACAGCGACATCGCCAGAGCCGCCGCCAGCGGTGTCGCCGATCCCATCAGCGCCAAGGGCACGGCGATCACGTTGTAGGCGGCAGAGATGCCGAAATTCTCGATCATCCGCCGTGTCGCCTGCCGCGCGATCCGCGTGGCATCCCCGATGGCGCTCATGTCGCGGCCCAGAAGCACGATGTCCGAGGCAACCCGTGCCGCATCCAGCGCCTGCGCCGGCGAGATCGACACATGCGCGCCGGCCAGCGCCGCAGTATCGTTCAGACCGTCGCCGACCATGAGCACCTTGCGGCCCTGCTCTGCCAGATCGCGCACCAGCGCCGCCTTTTCCGCCGGCAAGGCCCCCGCCACCCAGTCGTCGATCCCCAGCCGCCCGGCCAGCGCCGCCACCGCAGCCTCGGTATCGCCCGAGACAAGCCTGATCGCCTTGCCCTGGGCGCGCAGCGCAGCAATCGCCGCCTCGGCCCCCGGGCGCAGCTGGTCGGTGAAGGCAAAGGCGCGCGTCACGCCCCCAAGGCTGAGATAGGTCGCCGTCATCGCCACCGGCTCGGCCCCCACCCAAGCCGCGCGGCCCAGCCGGACCACTTGACCCTTGAACAGGCCTTCAACCCCATAGCCCGGAACTTCGCGCAAGCCCGTCACCTCATCGCAGCCAAGATTTTTCGTACGAAAAATCTTGGCACCCCGCACCAGCGCCTGCGCCAGTGGATGCGACGACGCCTGCGCCAATGCGACGGCAACCGCAACGTCTGACGCGGGAACCGCCTCTACCACCCATTCCGGTGTCCCCATGGTCAAGGTGCCGGTCTTGTCAAAGACCACGGTATCAACCTCTGCCAGACGCTCCAGCGCGGTGCCGTTCTTGATCAGCACCCCCTTGCGAAAGAGTTTGCCAGACGCGGCCGTAACGACCGCCGGCACCGCCAGTCCCAGCGCGCAGGGACAGGTGATGATCAGCACCGCGGCAGAGATGTTGATCGCAAAGCGGACATCGCCGCCGGTCTGCCACATCCAGAAGCCAAAGGCGGAAAAGCTGAGGATATGGACCAGCGGCGAATAAAGCCGGGCGGCCCGCTCGGCCAGCGTGGTGTAGCGGGTCCTGGCGCTTTCGGCGACGGCCACCAGATCGGCCATCCGGTGCAGCGAGCTGTCACGGCCCGCCGCCGTGACCCTGACCGTCAGCGGCCCGGTCAGATTGACCTCGCCCGCCGAGACGACCGTGCCCGGACCGGCAAAGACCGGCAGGCTTTCGCCGGTCAGAAGCCCGCGGTCGACCTCGGACGCCCCCGCGTCGACCACCCCGTCCACTGGCATCCGCCCGCCGGGGCGCACCAGCACCAGGTCGCCACGCGCCACCTCGGCAATCGGGCGCAGCACCTCGGCGCCCTCGACCAGCACGGTGGCGCGCGGCACTTCCAGAGCTGCCAGCTCCTCTGCCGCCGACCGCGCCAGGGCCCGGCTGCGGTGGTCCAGATAGCGGCCGAGCAGCAGAAAGAACGACAGCATCACCGCCGCGTCGAAATAGGCCTTTTCGCCGGAATGGGCGGTTTCATAAAGCGAGATGCCCGACGCAAGGATCAGCGCCAGCGAGATCGGCACATCCATGCCAAGCCGCCCGACCCGAAGGGCCGCCCACGCGGCGCGAAAGAACGGCTGGCCGACAAAGGCCACCGTGGGAATGGCGATCAGCGCCGAAATCCAGTGGAACATGTCCCGCGTCGCGGCCTCCGCCCCCGACCAGACGGCGACCGACAGCAGCATGATGTTCATCATCGAAAAGAACGCCACCCCCAGCCGCATCAAAAGCTCGCGGCTTTGCCGGTCGGTTTCGGTGGCCGACAACAGACCGGGGTCCAGCTCATGCGCCTCATAGCCGACCGCGGCGAGGGCCTTGGTCAGATCGCTTGCCGTGACCGCCGCGTCAGCCGCGACCGACACCCGCTTCTGCGTCAGGTTCACCCGCGCCGAATGCACGCCGGGATAGGCCCGCATCGTCTCTTCGACCGTCGCGATGCAGGCGGCGCAATGGGCCGTGGGCAAGGACAGGATCAGCCGCGCATCCGGGGCCGCAGCCAGCGTCAGGGCCGCGATCCGCTCGGCCGAAGGGGCCGCCACACAGGCCGGGCACGCCATGGGAGAGGCGTGAAGACCGGCGTCGGAGCCGTCTGTCAGGGACATGTCAGGGCCTGACATGCAGATCAAGGCGCTGATGGAACCGCGTGCCATCCTGCGCCGTCGCCTCAACCGCCATCATCCACTTGCCCATCGCCAGATCGGCCGGGGCGACATAGACGCCGTCCACTTGCCTGAAGTCGGGCCGCACATCGTCGGTTGTCTCGGTGGTGCGGCCGACCAGAACCGACAGGTCCGCCAGCGGGACGGGCTGGCCCGCGCCATCGACAAACGCCAGCCGCAACTGATGCGCGCCCGCGTCATAGCTGTGCGTCAAGGTCCAGTTCAGCGCCAGTTGGGCCGTTCGGTCGGCATCAAAGGTCTGGCTTGCGACATAGCTGTTGGCAACCTCCAGCCCGGGAAAGGTCGCAATGGCTTTCCACGCCAGCGTGACATTGACCGCGATGATCACGCCAAAGAAGGCCACGAACATCGCCAGCACATGCCAGCCGGTCAGTTTGCGTTCGGACGTTTTCGCCACGATCATGTCACTCACCGTTTCCGTTGAAGCCGTTTCCGTTGAAGATTGTGTCGATGCTGACCCGCTCGGCCCGGGGCACTATAGGGCCGTCTTCGTCGCTGATCCACAGCCGTAACGGCGTGCGGGTCGCGGTCGCCCCCAGCGAGTCCGGCGCGGCGGTGATGTAAAGCCGCTGCTCCAGCGTCTCGTTGGCGGGCACCAGCACGCGCAGACCGTCCTGCCCTTCCAGGGACAGAACCAGCGTGGCGGGCGAGGTGGCGGTAAAGGTGAACCAGCGATCCTCGCCATGCTTGTTGCGCAGCCGCATGTCATAGGTGTTGCGCACCCCGCCATCGGCCAGCACGACATGGGTCGGATTGCGCACCGGGGTCGCGGACACGTCGATATTATTGCGCATGAACAGCGCCACGATCAGCAGGACACCGACGCCCGACCACAGAACCGTGTAAAGAATGGTGCGCGGACGGAAGATATGGGTCCACACCGATTTCACGGGCTTGCCCGCACGCTCATGCGCCTCGTCCGTCAGGGCCATGTAGCTGATCAGCCCGCGCGGCTTGTCGATCTTGTCCATGATGTTGTCGCAGGCGTCGATGCACA
>JANMCI010000462.1:0-10201 GCA_031361245.1 Rhodobacterales bacterium | reverse complement strand
GACCGCATCTATCAGGGGGGGATGGCGCTGTGCATCCACAACCCCTCGACCGGGCGGGAGGCAGAGAAGCCACATCAGATCACCAACGCCGAGGTGCCGCTGCGCGAGGTCGTCGTGGGTGCTGGACCGGCCGGGCTGGAGGCGGCACGGGTTGCGGCAGAGCGCGGGCACCTTGTTGTGGTGTTCGAGGCGGCAGCGCATCCGGGCGGACAGGTCAGGCTTTGCGCGCAAAGCAAGCGGCGGGCAGAGTTGATCGGGATCGTGGACTGGCGGATGGCGCAATGCGCGGCGCGCGGGGTCGAGTTCCGGTTCAACACCTGGGCCGAGCCGCCTGATGTGCTGGCCTGTGCGCCGGATGTGGTGATCGTGGCCACGGGGGGGATGCCCGAGAAGGACATTCTGAAGTCGGGCAACGAGCTGACCGTTTCGGCCTGGGATATTCTGACGGGGGACGTCAAGCCGGGCTCGAACGTGTTGCTGTTTGATGATGCGGGCGACCATGTGGCGTTGCAGGCGGCGCAATTGCTTGCCGAATCCGGAGCCAAGGTCGAGATCATGACGCCGGACCGCAGCTTTGCGCCCGATGTCATGGCGATGAATCTGGTGCCCTACATGCGGGCGCTGCAGGACAAGGATGTGACGTTCACGGTGACGTACCGGCTGACGTCGGTGGCAAAGGACGGCAACCAGATCAGGGCAACGATTGATAGCGACTATATGACGCTGGGCAAGGTCGCCCATTACGATCAGGTCGTGGTCAACTACGGCACCCAGCCGCTGGCCGATCTGTATTTCAGCCTGAAACCGCAGTCGCAGAACCTGGGCGCGGTCGATCATGAGGCGCTGATCGCGATGCGGCCGCAGGCCCTTGGCGGTGGTCCGGCGGGGTTCCGGCTGTTCCGCATCGGGGACGCGGTGGAGGCGCGCAACATCCACGCGGCGATTTACGACGCGATGCGTCTGGTCAGCGTGATGTGAGTCGATCGGTGCCGCTGGGTGCCGTTCACGTTTCCGGTGTGCATTCAATGTCACCCAAGCCGCTGATTCTTTGCCCAATCCGGCAGCGGGCCGGGCGATATGCAGGGGGATACGACCAAAACAAACTATTTGCCCCTCTGGAAAACACAATTTCCCGCCTATATTGGATCGCAGGTCAAAATGTGGTCAACGTGTCGCCTTACGGCACGACTAGAACGAGTACTTGAGCTCGCCAGGGGGATGACGATGACGCAGTCGCAACTCATTGATGATCACGTGCAGGTGTCGCTGATTGCGGCGACGGGCCATGCCGGATTGGCGGCCGGGTTGTTGACCGAGCGTTTCGGGCTGTCGCAGACGCATGCTGAATCGGTACTGGATAAGGGCCATGGGCTGCTGATTGCCAAGCTTGGCCGGCTGGAAGCGCGCGCTGCGGTGCCTTTGCTGGCGGCGCTGGGGCTGCATGTGGTGATCCAGCCCTGCGATGCGCTGCCGCCGGACGCTTTGTGTGATGTCTCGATCCGGCTGTCGGACGCGAAATACGCGCCCAAGCTGATCAACACGCTGGCGCGGCTGATCGGGGTGACCGACCTTGCGCCGACCTCGTTCAGCGGAGCGGAGGGCTATGTCGTAGGCTCGGTTGCGCCGACGCGGGCGGCGTGGCTTTGTGCAGCGTTGCGCAAGCTGCACGGTGTGACTGCCGTGCTGTCGGACCATCGGGCTGCGCGCTATGATCTCTTTGCCGAAACCGAGCTGACCGAGCAGGAAGACACAGCCGTTCGCAACTATCTGCGGCTGCTTGGCTGCTGCAGCGACTGTGAGGGAGATGCGATCGGGTGCGGGCTGGACCTTCGGATGGTGGAGCGGGTGATCGACAGGTTCGGCGAGCTTGATCTCTTTGCCGCAAATCAGGCGTTCCAGCGCTATGACCTGGTGGTCATTGGCAGAGGGAGCCTGTCGCGACAGGAATTCATCGATTTTCTGGCCACGCGGCCGGTCGCCCAGGCCATTCCGGTGCAGAAGTTGATGGACGCGCTGCCGCTGCGGGTGGAGACGTCTTTGACACGGGCCGCGTCAAGACAGTTCCTGGCCGATTACGCGGCCATCGGGATGCAAGCGATCACGCGGCTGGCCCGCCCTGCGGATACAGTGGCGCAAAACCCCTAAAATACCGCGGGTTAACACCGGGTTTACGGCGATGCGGTATACCTGATCCCGGGTGAATACGGGGTGAGGGAATGGCAGCGCAGTCAAATGCCGCGCCAGTCATCATCAAGCGGAAGAAGGTTGTTGGCGGCGGCGGACACCACGGTGGGGCGTGGAAAGTGGCCTATGCTGACTTCGTGACGGCCATGATGGCCTTCTTCATGCTGATGTGGCTGCTGGGGGCGACTACGGAAAAACAACGCAAGGGCATCGCGGATTATTTCAATCCGACGATTCCGATCAACCGCGTTTCAGGCGGCGGCGACGGCGCCTTTGGCGGCGACTCGATCTTCAGCGACGAGAGCCTTGCCTTCAACGGCACGGGCATGTCGGCCAGCAACCCGGCCGATCAGGCCAAGGACGGTGGAAGTGCGGGCACGACCGAAGGCAAGGGCGCCGAAGATGCCATGCTGGCAAAACTGCAAAGCAAGCTGGAGGGCAGGGGCGGTGAGAGCATGACCATGCAGACACTGCTGGCCCATGTGGTCACAAAGGTCACGGACGAGGGTCTGGTCATCGAAATGTTCGATCTGGAGGACTCGCTGCTGTTCGAACATGACAGCACCGTTCCCACGCAAACGCTCAAGGATGTCGTGGCGCTCGTCTCTGACGTGGTCGCCGCCGCCGAGAACAGCATCGCGGTGGACGGCTTTGTGCGGTCCTATCCGGTGATGATGATCAACAACCCGACCTGGGATCTGTCGGGAAACCGGTCGCAGGCCGTGCGGGCGCTGCTCGAATCAGCCGGGACCGACACCGCCCGGATCGCCCGCGTAACCGGCCATGCCGACCGCAAACCGGTCACCGCAGACCCCGCCGCGGTGCGAAACAACCGGATCGAAGTGGTACTGCTGCGCAAAAACCGTTGAATTTCCGAACGGATTTTAGACGTTAGGCCAATCTTAAGACGCCTAGCAGAACTTGGCCTCACATAGGTCGAGCTGCAGAAAGGCGCTATCGATGACAATATCCTCTTCGCTATACGCGGGGGTCGCCGGTTTGAACGCGAACGCAAACAAACTGGCGACTATTTCGGACAACATCGCGAATTCGTCCACTTACGGATACAAGCGGGTTCAGACCGATTTCTATTCGATTGTCGTGCACGGAAACAGCTCGACGAATTATTCGGCCGGGGGCGTCAGGTCGACGACCATGCGGCTGATCGATGAGCGCGGGCCGCTGATCGGCACGAACAATTCGACCGACCTTGCCGTCGACGGCCGCGGCTTTCTGGCGGTGACGACGATTGATGCGGTGCAGCGCGGCGACACCAACCCGCCAATCACACTGACCACGACAGGATCGTTCAAGCCCGATGCCGACGGCGTACTGCGCAATGCCACCGGTCAGGTGCTTATGGGGTGGCCCGCCAACCCGGATGGATCGCTGGGAAACTTCCCGCGCGACAGCATGTCGGCGCTGATCCCGGTCAGGCTGGACCAGAACCAGTATGTCGCCAACCCGACAAATGCGATGAAACTGGGGGCAAACCTGCCTGCAACATCAACCCAGGCGGGAGCGGATGGCGCGCCGTTCGAGATGTCGCTGCAATACACCGGAAATCTGGGAACGCAGGAGACGCTGCACTATACCTTTACGCCAACGGTGCCGGGCGCTGGCGCCTCGAACACCTGGACAATGGCGATTTCGGACAGCGCGTCCGACGGGGCGGTCATCGCCGAATATTCCCTGCAATTCAACGACACCATGACAGACGGCGGCAATCTTGCGACCGTTACAACCATCTCGGGCAACGACTACGATGATGCCACAGGGACTTTGCCGTTGGCGGTCGGTGGCGGGACGATCAATCTGGACATAGGCAAGCTTGGCGAATCTGGTGGCATTACGCAATTGTCGGAAAGTTTCGCGCCGATAGGCAAGGCCACGAACGGAACACCGGTTGCCCGATTGGTATCGGTTCAGATCGACGACAACGGCCTTCTGCATGCCAACTATGACCAGGGCTTTGCCAAGGTCATCTACCAGATCCCCGTGGTCGACGTGCCCAATCCCAACGGTCTGACCGCCGCCAGCAACCAGACCTATTCGATCTCTGCTGATTCCGGGCCCTTTTATCTGTGGGACTCGGGGGACGGACCAACCGGAAAACTGATCGGGTTTTCGCAGGAACAATCGACCACTGACGTGACGGAGGAATTGACCAATCTGATCACGACGCAGCGCGCCTATTCCTCCAACGTCAAGGTCATCCAAACGGTGGATGAGATGATGCAGGAAACGACCAATCTCAAGCGATAGCGGCAGGAGGCGTAAATGAGCATCGGCGGCACTCTGGCCAGCGCCCTGTCGGGGCTATCGGCCTCGGCCAAGGCTGCCGAGCTTGTCTCGTCCAACATCGCGAATGCGACGACGCCGGGCTATGCCAGACGAGAGTTGCTGCTGACCTCGCGCACGGTTGGCACGTCCGGTCAGGGCGTGGCGATCGTCGGGGTCGGGCGGTCCGTCGACCTGCCGCTGCTGGGCGACCGCAGGCTGGCGCAGTCCTCCGCCGGCGATGCCGATGCCCGTGCGGCCTTTTTCAAGCGGCTGGAACAGGCTCTGGGCACGCCGGATCAGGCCTTTTCCATCAGTGGAAGGGTCGCGGCTTTCGAAGCCGCGCTGACCGAGGCCACCGCCCAGCCGCAATCCGAGCCGCGTCTTTCGGGCGTGCTGAACGCGGCCAAGGCGCTGGCGTCCCAGATCGGCCAGGCGTCAAGGGATGTTCAGACCTCTCGCACCGTCGCCAACAATGACATTGCGAAGGACGTGAAGACGCTGAACACCTCTCTTGAGCGGGTGATGCGGCTGAACGTGCAGATTCGCAAGGGCGCGGGGCAAGGGCAGGACACGGCGGCGCTGCAGGATCAGCGTCAGCAATTGGTCGACCAGATTGCCAGGATCGTGCCGTTGCGCCAAATCCAGCAGGACGATGGCGCGATCTCGCTGTATACGCCGGGAGGTGCGGTGCTGCTGGACGGATTGCCGGCGGTCTTTGGCTTTTCCGGCACCTCATCGGCCAATCCCTATATCTCCAACGGCGCCGGTCTGTCGGGGCTGACGCTGAACGGCAACCCGATTGCCACTTCGGGTGACAATTCGATGATTCGCGGCGGCACCCTGGCCGCCAACTTCGCCGTCCGCGACGAACTGGCGGTGGCGGCGCAGTCACAGCTGGATGCCCTGGCCCGCGATCTGGTCGAGCGATTCTCTTACAGTGGCCTCGACGCGACGCGCGCGCCGGGGGATCCGGGTCTGTTCACCGATGCAGGGGCGGCGTTTGACGGGCTGACCGAAGTCGGTCTGTCGCAACGCCTCAAGATCAACGCCGCCGCCGATCCGGAACAGGGCGGTGCGCTGTGGCGGCTGCGCGATGGGCTGGGGGCTGCCACGCCGGGTTCGGTGGGGAATTCCTCGCTACAGTCGTCGCTGAGATCGACCCTGACCAGCCTGAGAGAGCCTGTTTCCGGCGGTTTCATGGCGGGTGTTCGCAGCTTTTCCACCTTTGCGAGCGATCTTTTGTCCGATGCGGCAACCTCGCGGCTCAACGCCGACGGCGAGGCCGCCTTTGCCAGAACCCGGCTTGAAACCTTTGTGTCGCTTGAGGCCGAGAATGGTGTCGATACCGATCAGGAGATGCAGGCGCTGTTGCAGATAGAGCGGGCCTATGCCGCCAATGCCAAGGTCATCAGCGCGGTCCAAGACATGATCAAGACTTTGCTGGAAATATGACATGACCCAGATCGGCATCGGTGACCTCGCCCAATCCCTGATCCTGAGCCGCCGCAATGCGACGCTGAAGGACAGCATTCAGGATCTGATGACCGAAGTCTCGACCGGTCTGGCTGTCCAGCAGACCGAGCGGCTCAAGGGCGATTATGTTCCATTGGCCGGGATAGAAGCCTCGCTGACCCAGCTTGGAGCCTACCGCTCGGTCACTGCTGAAAGTGCGGCGATCACTGGTCATATGCAGATCGCCTTGTCCGGGATGTCGGACAGCGCCTCGACGCTGAGCGCGTCGCTGCTGGCCGGGGCCACGAGCAATTCCCCGTCGCGCATCGACACGATCGGGTTTGATGCCAGCCAGAGACTGCAAAGCGCTATGTCGGCGCTGAATACGAGGATGGGCGCCAAGTCGCTGTTCTCGGGTGTTGCGACGGATCGCGCCGCGGTCGCCGACACCGAAGCGATGATGTCCGCACTGGACGGCGTCGTGGCAGGGGCGCTGTCGTCCGCCGATGTCGAGGCGGCGCTGGATACCTGGTTCGCCGATTCGGCCGGATTTCGCGCGACGGTCTATCAGGGCGGCGAACCTTTGCCGGCTGTGCCGATTGGCCGTGATCAGACGGCGCAGATCGACGTGACGGCCATGGACCCCGCGATCGTGGACATGATTAAGGGGTTGGCGATGGCAAGCCTTCTGGCGCGCGGCGTTCTTGGCGGCAGCGATGTCGCCCGCGCCGATCTGGCGAAGCGGGCGGGGGAGAATCTCGCCTCAAATCAGACTGCCATGGCCGAACTTGAAGCGCGCCTTGGCACGACCGAGGCCAACATCATCAATGCCGGGGTCCAGAACGACGCGGAAAAGTCGGCGCTGGAGACGGCGCGGCTGGGCCTGTTGTCGGTCGACCCCTATGAGACGGCGACGCGGCTGCAGGAGGCCCAGACCCAACTCGAGACCCTTTATGCAATGACCGCGCGGATGTCGCGCCTGAGCCTGGTGAACTATTTGTGAAAAAGATCCTGCATATGACGGCCTGCCTTTTTGCCCTTGGTTTCGGTCTGGCCGATCCGCTGTGCGCAGGGCCGATCCGGATCAAGGATCTGGTGGAGTTCGACGGCGTGCGCTCCAACGATCTGGTGGGGTACGGGCTGGTGGTCGGGTTGAACGGCACCGGGGACGGGCTGCGAAACTCACCCTTCACCGAGGAGATCATGTCGAACCTGCTGGAGCGGCTGGGCGTCAACGTTTCGGGCGAGCAATTCCAGCCAAAGAATGTGGCTGCCGTTTTCGTGACCGCCTCTCTGCCGCCGTTTTCGCGGGCAGGCGGGCGGATCGACGTGACGGTCTCGGCGATCGGCGATGCCAAGAGCCTGCTGGGCGGGACCCTGATCATGACGCCCTTGAACGGCGCGGATGGCGAGATTTATGCCGTGGCACAGGGCGCTATCATCGCGGGGGGCATTTCGGCCGAGGGCCAGGCGTCGAAAGTCGTGCAGGGCGTACCGACCGCCGGTGTCATTCCCGCCGGTGCCCATGTCGAGCGGGAGGTCCAGTTCGATTTCACAGCGCTGCATTCGATTCGGCTGGCACTGCGCTCGCCCGACTTTACCACGGCGGGGCGGATCGAAGAGGTGATCAACCGGGCCTTTGGCAAGCGGGTGGCCATCATGGAGGATTCCGGCACCGTCAGCCTCAGTATCGATGCAGCTCAAATGGCGTCGCCGGCGCATATGATTGCCCAGCTGGAAAACCTCGAGGTCGAGCCGGAAAGCCGCGCCCGGGTCGTGGTGGATCAGCGCAGCGGCACGATCGTCATGGATGAGGATGTGCGCATCAGCCGCGTGGCCATCGCGCAGGGTGGTCTGACCCTGCGGATCGACGAAACGCCGATGGTCGTGCAGCCCAACCCCTTTGCGGAGGGTGAGACGCTGGTTGTGCCGCGCAGCTCAACCGAAATCGAGAATGCTCCAGGGACGGGGTTGGCCGAGATCAGAGGCGGCGCCAATCTGTCGGAGGTCGTGGCGGGGTTGAATGCCCTTGGCGTGGCTCCGCATGACATGATCGACATTCTGAAAAGCATCAATGCGGCCGGCGCGCTGCATGCCGAATTCCTGGTGAATTGACGCGGGGGGACGGGGTTCGCTCGCCGCTCCAGAAATGGCATGGCGGCTGCAAATCCACGGGGTCGGTCGGCTGCAGCAGAAACGACCGGCCTGATGCAGGGCAACGGGTCAGCGAGCCTGCTCAGAAATAGCTGCGCACCAGAGCGCTTGAAATCAGGGTCCAGCCATCGGCGACAACGAAGAACGCCAGCTTGAACGGCAGCGAGACGACGGCAGGCGGCACCATCATCATGCCCATCGACATCAGGATCGCGGCCGTGACCAGATCGATGATCAGGAAGGGCAGGTAGATGAGAAACCCGATCTCGAAGGCGCGGGAAATTTCCGACAGCATGAACGAGGGCACCAGCAGGGACATCGGGGCGTCAACGAGGGGGCCCGCGCTGTCCGGCCGAAGGGCCTGCAGGGCGGAATAGGTTTCCGGGCTGGTGCGCGCCGACATGAAGATCCGGAAAGGCTGCAGGACCAGCGGAATTGCCTGCTGAATGTCAATCTTGCCTTCGGTGAGGGGCTCAACCCCCTTCAGCCAGACCTCGGTGAACACCGGGTCCATGACAAACCAGGTCAGAAACAGCGCCAGGCTGACGATCACCATGTTGGGCGGCGATTGCTGCAGGCCAAGCGCCTGCCGCAGGATCGACAGGACGGTGACGATGAAGGGAAAGCAGGTCACCATCACGGCGAGCCCCGGCACGAGGCTGAGGACCGTGACAAGGACCAGCAGTTCGATGGACCGCGTGGCCAGAGAGCCGTCGCTGCTGAGATCGATGGAAAGCGACTGCGCCATTGCCGGCGCAGCCGCAAGAATCAGAAGCGCTGAAAGGGCAAGCCTGCCCCTCACAGCCCGCCTCGCAGATTGGCCACCTCGGTCAGGCGGACGGCGAGCTGGCCCGCCTGTTCGCCCTCAAGCTCTTCCAGCTCGCCCCGGGCAATCAAGCGGTCGCCGACGTAAAGCTCCACCGGGTCATCGACGCGGCGGTCAAGCGGCAGAACGGCGTCCCGGCTGAGGCGCAGAAGGTCGCGCACCAGCGGCCGCGCCTTGCCAACCGAGATTGTAACCTCAATCGGAACTTGGGCGAAGGGGTTGTTTTCGTTGGAATTATCCATTGGGTCTGTCCTTTCCGGGAAGTTCGAAGAAGCCGCGAACGGCGGCGGCGATGTCGGCAGTGGCTTGGTCGAGATCAACTTCGGCCTCGACAGCGCCGAGCTTGATGTAGACCTGCCCCTCGCCCAAGGTCGGCTCTTCCTCGATCACGATGGGCAGGCCGGTTGCCTGATCAAGCAGCGCCTCGACGGCGGCGCGTGATGCGGGGTTCAGCACCAGTTTGACCGGAGCATCGCCCAGCCTTTCGGCAATCGGCATGAGGGTTTCAAGGACAAAGGGGGCAAGGGTTTCGCGGGCAATCTCCGGCAGCAGGCGGCCGACAACCTGCAGCATCAAGGGTTCAATCGCCTTCAGGATATGGCTGCGCGCCTCGTGATAGGTGAAACCCAGGGTTTGCAGGTTGCGGGCAAGATCGGCCCGCATGATGGACTGGTCGTCGGAATGGGCGGCGTTGGCATCCTCCCAGCCGGCGCGGTAGCCGGTGTCGTAGGAGGCCAGCTTTTCATCTTCCAGCGCAACCCGGTCCAGGACAACGGTCTGCGCCCTGCTTGGTGCTTCCTCGGTTTCAAAGACTTCCAGTTTCAGGGCCATCAGGCGGTTTCCTCGTCATGTTCCATCCAGCTGCGCAGGATCTCGATCGATTCCGACTGACGCTCTTCAATCAGGCGGCGCAGGCGGGCGACCGGGTCGTTGTCGATCCCGTTCATCCCGGCCGCCTGCTCGGCGAAATCGGCGGTGGCGGGCATCGAACGGAAATCCTCGATCTCGCCGTCCAGAGCGGCTGACGACAGGCCAGAGGCCCCGCCGGGCAGGGCCAGAGGCTCATACGGCGCACCCAGTTGGGCCGGGCCACGGCTCGCGGAGGTCAGGATCGGTCGAATCACGAACAGGCCGAGGACCAGGGTGACAAGGGCGAGCACAGTCAGCTGGATGATCGACATCAGGTCCAGATTGTTCAGGGCGCCAAAGAGCCCGGCTTCGACCAGCGTTCCTTCCTGCGGATGGGGCTGAAACGGCAGGGATTTCAGCGTCAGGACGTCGCCCCGCGCCTCGTCAAGTCCA
>JANMCI010000048.1:0-2840 GCA_031361245.1 Rhodobacterales bacterium | reverse complement strand
CGCCCCCACGGGCCATAGACGGTGAAGAACCGGAACATCGTGGTCGGGATGTGCCACAGATGCGCATAGGCGTGGCCCATGGATTCCGTCGCCTTCTTGGTCGCGGCATAGATCGTCAGCTGATGGTCGGCGCGGTCGGTCTCGGCAAAGGGCATCGCCGCGTTGGCGCCGTAAACCGACGAGGTCGAGGCCATCAGAAGATGCCCGACCTTGAGCCGCCGCGCCACTTCCATCACGTTGAACGTGCCGATGACATTGCTGTCGATATAGTCGCGCGGAGCCTCGAGCGAGTAGCGGACCCCGGCCTGCGCGGCCAGATGGACGATCACTTCGGGCTCGAACGCATCGGCCATGCGGTCCAGCGCGTCCCGATCCTCCAGCCGCGCCTCAAGCGTGGTGAAATTGGGGTTCTGCAACAGGATCTGATGGCGGCGCTGTTTCAGGCGGATGTCGTAGTAATCCGACATCCCGTCGAAACCCTGCACGCGAAAGCCTTCGTCCAACAGCAGACGGGCGAGGTGAAAGCCGATGAAGCCAGCCGTGCCGGTAACCAGTATCTTGCGCATCGAACCCTCCAGACCCAGCCCTGAATGGCGCAAGCTTGGCACCTTGGCAAGCGCGTGCGCGCCCTATCAAGGCAGGGTCCGGTCCGTGTGTTGCAACCCGCACGGCTATGGCGGGTCAGCCCTTTGCGGGTTCAAGCACGGATTCGCTGTGGGCGTGGCATTCCCACCCCGCCTTGCCGCGCAGCCAGGTTGAACTGTCGGCCGAGTGGCGGTCGGTTGACTTGCCGTCCATCACCACCTTCTGATGCACCTTGTAGGCGATGATCGCCACGTCAGGCATCGGGGTGACCACGCGCACATCCTCGAACGTATAGGGTTTGAGCTGCCAGTCGCCCTCCTCGGTCATCTTTCCCATCTTGGCCTTTTCAATCGCCATGACGCCATGCGCGCCGGTGACAAGGCTGGTGGTCGCCGCCAACGCCGCGGTTCTGGTGCCATCCTTGGCCTTCATCGCGTCCCAGTAGGCGGTTTCAAGGGCGATGATTTCCTTTTCGCCTGGGGCTGAATGTTCCATGTCAGGTCCTCCTTCTAGACAGGGCAAAACGTTTGACGTAGGGGAAGGTTCCCGTCCGGATGATCCGCCTCTGGCTTGTCCCATTGGCCCCGGCAAAGGACCGCCGACCGCCGCTGCAGGATCGGGCTTGCCGCTTTCAGGCCACCATGTCGTTTTCCGCCCTCAAGCGTCGGCCTGCCTTGCCCCTTGGGCACCACTTGCGGCACATATGGGCGCAAACCCCTGTCGGAGTCGCATCCCATGAAAACCCATGTCAAAGCTCTGGTCGTCGGCGGTGGCGCTGTCGGCACCGGCATTGCCTATCATCTGGCCAAGGCCGGCTGGGATACGATGCTGGTCGAGCGGGATGAGCTGACAAGCGGATCGACCTGGCATGCGGCGGGGTTGCTGCCCTTGTTCAACATGGGCTACGCCACCACCCATATCCACAAATACTCGGTCGATTTCTACAAGGGGCTCGAGGCCGAGACCGGCCTGAACGCCGGGTTCTATGTCGTCGGCAACCTGCGGATGGCCCAAGCGAAACAGCGCATGGACGAATACATGCTCTATTCTTCGGTCGCCGAAACCGCCGGGGTTTACCACGAGTTTCTGACCCCCAAGGACATCAAGGACCGCTGGCCGCTGGTCCGCACCGACGACCTTTTGGGCGCGCTTTACCACCCGCAGGACGGCTACATCAACCCGGCCGACGTGACGCAAGCCATGGCCAAGGGTGCGCGGCAATTGGGTGCCAGCTTTGAACGCAAGGTGCAGGTCGATGGCTATCGCTGGACCGGGTCGGAATGGATCGTGTCCTGCACAAGGATGGTCGAGGTCGGCGGCAATCTGGTCGGGTCCGAGGAAAAGTTCGAGATACACGCCGAACATGTCGTCACCGCCACCGGCAACCACGCCCAGCGCACCGCGAAACTGCTGGGCATCAAGATCCCCGCGATTCCGGTCGAACACCAGTACATCGTCACCGAGCCCGATCCGATGCTGGTGCAATACCGCAAGGACAACCCCGAACATCCGGTCCTGCGCGATGCCGACGCCAAATGGTATGTCCGCGAAGAACGCGGCGGCTGGATCCTTGGCCCCTATGAGGTTGGCGCCCCCGCCCGTTTCCAGTACGACGTGCCCCAGTCGTTCCGCGCCGACCTGTTCCCGCTGGATCTGGAGCGGATCGAAGGCGAATACATGTCCTTCATCCACCGCATCCCCTCGTCCGAAACCGTGGGGTTGAAGGACGATTTCAACGGCCCGATCTGCTATACCCCCGACGGCAACCCGCTGGTCGGCCCCGCGCCGGGTCTGCGCAACATGTGGCTGGCCGAGGGCTTTTCCTTTGGCATCACCGCCGCCGGCGGCACCGGCCATTACCTTGCCCAGATGATGGTGGCGGGCGAGGCCGAGATCGACATGGCCAGCCTTGACCCCAAGCGCTTTGGCGCATGGATGACCACCGAATATGCCAGCCGCAAGAACGAGGAATGCTACAACCACGTCTTCATCCTGCACCACCCCGACGAGGAACGCGAAGCCGCCCGCCCGCTGCGCACGGCACCCGTCTATGACCGCCAGAAGGCGCTGGGCGCCCAGTTCGGGCAGGTCAACGGCTGGGAACGCCCGATCTATTACGGCCCCAAGGACGCGCCCGAGGATTTCGACCACACCTCCCGCAGCTTCCGTCGCGGCGCATGGTGGCAATATGCGGTGGACGAGGCGAAAGCCATCCGCGAGACGGCGGGCCTGATCGACGCCACCGCCTTCACCAA
>JANMCI010000430.1:0-3846 GCA_031361245.1 Rhodobacterales bacterium | reverse complement strand
TGGGGGGGTGCGGCAACTGCATTGCTGGCCGGCGCCGGGTTCGCGACAACTGCAAGTGCAGATGTGGCGACGATGACCTGTGGCGAGTTCAAGGCGATGGATGATGCGGGCAGGATGGGGGCGGCCCATGAACTGATGCATCGGATTGCCGATGCCGCCAATTTCGAAGCCTCAGCACCGCTCAAGCGGTATTTCGAGGATTCGCCGGAAAAGGCGGAACTCATGGATGACAGGCTCTCTGACCCGGC
The DNA here is from genome assembly GCA_031361245.1 of Rhodobacterales bacterium. GTDB lineage: Bacteria > Pseudomonadota > Alphaproteobacteria > Rhodobacterales > Rhodobacteraceae > Stagnihabitans. The sequence continues at coordinate 3,598 of JANMCI010000430.1, read as the reverse complement.
TGACATGGGCCTTACGCACAACGGCACGGTTTTTGCAAAGCGGAGCGTCGTCGTTGATGCCGCTGCGATGGCCTGAGTGGTGATCTTGCGGGGCGCGTGACAACACGCGCCCTGCTTGTTCACCAGCCTGAGATTTGAACGACAGGATTTGAACGACAAGGACCTAGGCCAGTTGCCGCCAGAGCGCGGGCCGCTCGGTCTGGATCCGGACTTTTCCTAACCCGCCACCGTCCGTGCCACCACCCAGCTGGTCTTGCCGATGGGGCGCAGGCGGGTGAAGCGCTGCGCCTCGAAGGTGGCCACGGTGCCGCCCCACAGGAAGGAGGCGGAAGTCTTTTGGCTGGCGGTATCGTCGGGGTAGCCCTCGACCAAGCCACCGCCGAGGGCTGCGATCTGGGTCAGGGCACCTTGCAGCGCGAGGGTGGCGACACCCTGGCGGCGGTGGCCTTGCGCGACGAAAAAGCAGGTGATGCGCCAGTCGGGCAAGATCGGGGCGGGCAGGGTCATGCCGGCAGGACCATGCCGGTCGCGCAAAAAGTCCAGTCTGGCGGCTGGCTGGCCTGCTTGAGTTTGGCCTGCTTGAGTTTGCCGGCGCGCCACCTTACACCTTGACCAAAGCCCGAAGGATCCCAGCCCATGCACATCCACCAAGACCTTGCAGACACCATCGGCAACACCCCGCTTTTGAAGCTGAAGCGGGCGTCGGAAATGACGGGCTGCACGATCCTTGGCAAATGCGAGTTTCTGAACCCCGGCCAGTCGGTCAAGGACAGGGCGGCGCTTTACATCATCCGCGATGCGGTGGCGAAGGGGTTGTTGAAACCGGGGGGCACCATTGTCGAGGGGACGGCGGGCAATACTGGAATCGGGCTGGCGCTGGTCGGCGCGTCGATGGGGTTCAGGACGGTGATCGTGATCCCGGAAACCCAGAGCCAGGAAAAGAAGGACATGATCCGGCTGGCGGGGGCGGAACTGGTGCAGGTGCCGGCGGCGCCCTACAAGAACCCCAACAACTATGTGCGCTATTCGGGGCGGCTGGCCGAGGCGCTGGCGCGGACCGAACCCAATGGCGCGATCTGGGCCAACCAGTTCGACAATGTGGCCAACCGTCAGGCGCATGTCGAGACGACCGGGCCGGAGATCTGGGCGCAGACCGATGGCCGGGTTGACGGTTTCATCTGCGCGGTGGGGTCGGGGGGCACGCTGGCGGGTGTGGGGCTGGCGCTGCAGCCCAAGGGTGTCAAGGTCGGTCTGGCCGATCCCGAGGGGGCGGCGCTGCATGCGTGGTACACCACGGGCAAGTTCGAGGCGCCGGGCTCGTCGATCACCGAAGGCATCGGGCAGGGGCGGATCACCGCCAATCTGGAAGGCTTCACGCCCGATTTCAGCTATCGCATCCCGGATGCCGAGGCGTTGCCGCTGGTATTCGAGATGCTGGAGGAGGAGGGGATCTGTCTGGGCGGATCAAGCGGCATCAACATCGCCGGGGCCATCCGCATGGCGCGGGACATGGGGCCGGGCAAGACCATCGTCACCATCCTGTGCGATTACGGCAACCGCTATCAGAGCAAGCTTTTCAACCCGGCGTTCCTGAAGGAAAAGGGCCTGCCGGTGCCGAAATGGCTGGACCGGGCGCCGCATGCGATCCCGACGGTGTATGAGGACGCATGAGGGCGGGCAGGCTCGGCCAGATCGCTGAGGCGATCGCCGCGGCCCTTGTGGCGCTGGCTTTGCTTGGGGTGCCGCTGCTGGCACAGGACGCGGGGGTGCCCTCACCGCAACCGCAGATCAGGGTTCAGGCCGACAGCTCGGGGGCGCTGATCCCCGAAGTGCAGCGTCCGCCCCAGACAGAGGCCGGGAACGGCGGCGGGGCCAATTCGGGCGGAGTTGCGCCGCAGGGCGGCGGCAAGGCCGGCGGCAAGGCGCCCGCCTCGGGGGGGGGCAGCAGCGGGGCGCTGGATTACGCCGGCTGGGAGCGCATGGCGGTCCGGGCCGAGAACGCCACGCAGGACCGCAGCACCTCGAATGTCGAGCTGGACCGGCTGCGCGGTCAGCTGGTTGACTGGCGCGAGGCCTTGCTGGGGGCGCAGAACGCCAATGCCGCCCGCATCACCACACTGCGCGAACAGATCGACGCTTTGGGGCCGGCCCCGGACAGCGGGGTGACCGAGGCCAGCGAGATCGCCAAGCGGCGGCAGACGCTGTCGGACCAGCTGGTGCGCCTGCAGGCCCCGGGAATTGCCGCCGATGAGGCTTACCGGCGTGCCGACGGGCTGATCCGCGAGATCGACCGCATCCTGCGCGAGCGTCAGGCGGATGAGCTCTTGAAGCTGTGGCCAAATCCGCTTTACCCCGGCAACTGGCCAGCGGCGCTGAGTGCGCTGTCCCGGACGGCCGAGGCGCTGTGGACCGAAACCTCGACACGCTGGCAGGATGCGCGGTCGCGCAAGACGCTGGCCGACAATCTGCCGGTGATCGTGCCGTTCGTGCTGTTTGCGCTGGCGGTGCTGTGGCGCGGGCGGCGCTGGACCGAGCGGCTGATTGCCATGCTGCAGGGCCCGACCTCGGCCCGGGCGCGGCGGATCTGGGGGTTTCTGGCCTCATTGGCGCTGATCTTTGTGCCCACGCTGGGGCTGATTGCGCTGGCGGAAGCGTTGAGCCTGAGCCGGATGCTTGGCCCGGTCGGCGGGGCAGTCGCGGGCAATCTGGGGCGGATCGGCCTTGCGATCTTTGGCGCCGTCTGGCTGGGGTCGCGGGTTTTTCCGGCGGGGGAGGGGCAGGGCATTCTGGCGCTGAGCCCCGAGCAGCGGGCGCAGGGACGCTTCCTGACCTCGACCTTCGGGCTGTTGCTGGCGGTGGCGCTGGTGCGCCGGGTCGCCATGGAAACGCTGGAGGTGCCCGACACCGCCACCTCGGTGCTGAACCTGCCGATCATTCTGGTCGGTGCCGTGCTGATCCTGCGGATGGGGCAACTGATCCGCGCCTCAAGCGCCGCAGAGCCGGTCGAGGAGGGCCGCAGCAGCTATCGTCAGCGGTTGATCGGACTGGTGGGGCGCGCTGCGATCTCCATCGGGCTGATCGGGCCGGTGCTGGCGGCCATCGGCTATATCTCGGCGGGATCGGCGCTGGTCTTTCCGGCCGCGCTGTCGCTGGGGCTTGCCGCGCTTCTGCAACTGATCCAGCGCCTTATCAGCGACCTTTACGCGCTGGTCACCCGCAATGACGGGGCCGAGCAGGACGCCTTGGCGCCGGTGCTGATCAGCTTTGGCCTGACGCTGGCCACGCTGCCCTTGTTCGCGCTGATCTGGGGCGCGCGGGTGTCAGACCTGACCGAGTTGTGGACGCGGTTTCAGGAAGGCTATCAACTGGGTGAGGCGCGGATTTCGCCCACCGATTTCCTGTTCTTTGCCGTGGTCTTTGCCATCGGCTATTCGCTGACCCGGCTGCTGCAGGGAGCGTTGAAAACCTCGATCCTGCCGCGCACCCATATGGACAAGGGCGGGCAGAATGCATTGGTGTCCGGGCTTGGCTATGTCGGTATCTTGCTGTCGGCACTGGTCGCCATCAATTCGACCGGGATCGACCTTTCGGGCCTCGC
>JANMCI010000428.1:0-9633 GCA_031361245.1 Rhodobacterales bacterium | reverse complement strand
CACAAGGTCTATGCCTTCACCTGCGTGCGCAATCCCTACACCCGCGTGCTGTCGTCGTTCTTCGACAAGATCTGCGGCATCCAGCGCAACGGCAAACGCTATCGCGGCAATCTGGTGCCGCTGATCATCCAGAAATACGGCATCGACGTCGGTGGCGATGACGGCAAGGGCGAGTTCGACCAGATCGCCAGCTTCCGCCGCTTTCTTCTGTTCGTGCGCGACACCATCCGCTTCAAGAAACCGATGGAGCCGGACATCCACTGGTCCGCGATGGCGGGCCACGTTTCGACCTTCATCGTCAACGGCGGGCGCTACAACAAGATCTTCTTCACCGAAAAGTTCAACGAAGGCATGGGCGAGGTCGTCAGCCACATGAAGCCCAAATACCCGATCGACCTGAAAACCATTCCCCGCTTCAACGAAAGCGAAGGCCATGGGCCCACCCGCGCCCACCCGGTCGAGGACTATTTCGACGATCTGTCGATGCACCTGATGTGGGAGATCTACAAACGCGACTTCCAGAACTTCAAATACGATTTTGAAAACCCCGCCAACAAGATGCCTCTGGCCGAGATTGATCTGGACGAGGTCCACGCCAAACTCGGCGAATGACCCTCACCCTTTGGCAACCGCCTGCCCCGTCACAGGGCGGGCTATGCTGCCAATGTCGCGCAGACAAAACCTTTCAATCTGGTTAACGGAAACAAGTAAGTCATTGGTATAAATAGGAAAAACACGATGTCGTCAAATGCGACATCTTGACGTTCGCGCCGTCTGGAGCTTGAGTTTCGCCCCTCAGGCGACCATCGCCGCGGCTTTCTTCAGGTCGACCGAGACCAGCTGGCTGACCCCCTGCTCGGCCATGGTGACCCCGAACAGCCGGTCCATCCGCGACATCGTGACGGCATGGTGGGTGATGACCAGAAAGCGCGTCTCGGTGCGGCGGGTCATCTCGTCCATCAGGTCGCAGAACCGCGTGACGTTGGCATCGTCCAGCGGCGCATCGACCTCGTCCAGCACGCAGATCGGCGCGGGATTGGCAAGGAACACCCCGAAGATCAGCGCCATCGCCGTCAGGGTCTGCTCGCCGCCCGACAACAGCGACAGCGTGGACAACCGCTTGCCCGGCGGCTGGCACATGATCTCCAGCCCCGCTTCCAGCGGGTCGTCGCTCTCCACCAGAACCAGCCGCGCCTCGCCCCCGCCGAACAGGTGGGTGAACAGCATGGCAAAGTTGGTGTTGACCTGCTCGAAAGCCGTCAGCAACCGCTCGCGCCCTTCGCGGTTCAGCCCGGCGATCCCGGTGCGCAGCTTCTTGATCGCCTCCTCCAGATCCAGCTTTTCGGCCAGCAGCGCGTCATATTCCGCCTCGACCGTCTTGGCATCCTCTTCCGCCCGCAAGTTGACCGCGCCCAAGGCATCGCGCTGCCGTTTCAGCCGGGCGACCTCGGTTTCCAGATGGTCCGCAGCCGGCAGCCGTTCGGGGTCAAGCTTCAGCGTGTCCAGCAACTGGTCCGGCGTGGCCCCGGCATCCTCGGCAATCCGCTCCGCCGCGAGCTTTGAGGCATCGCGCGCCGCCTCGGCCCGCGCCTCCGCCCGGGCGCGGGACTCGCGCGCCTCGCTGGCAGCCCTTTCGGCGTCGCGCTCGCCGTCCTGCGCCTGCCGCAGCGCCCCCTCGGCAGTGGCGAGGGCGTCGGCCGCCGCTTTGCGCCGCGCCTCGGCCGCCTCGATTGCATCCGCCACCTCGGCCCGCTTGGCCGCCAATTCCCCCGGCAGTGCCGCCGCGGTGGCGAGTTCCGCCTCGGCCTCGGCCCGCCGCGCCTCCAACTCACCGATGCGCTTTTCAGCGGTGTCCAGCCGGTGCCGCCAGCCCGACAACTCCTTGGTCGCCTCCTGTTTGCGGCGCAGACGGGCTTCGCCTTCGCGGCGCAACTCGTCATGGTTGGCGCGGGCGGTCATCATGGTGATGCGCGCGCCCTCGACCGTCATCTTCGCCTGTTCGACCGCCTGGCGTGCGCCGTCCAGATCGCCCAGATCGCGCAACGATGCCTCGGCCTCCGCCAGTCTGCCCCGCGCCCCCAGCGCATCGTCGGCATGACGGGCCAGCGCCAGTCGCGCGGCCTCCAGTTTCCCTTGCGCGATGGAGCGGTCCGCCTCGGCCCGTGCGGCGGCGCGGTTGACCTCGGTCACCCGCCCATCCGCCGCCCGCCGCGCCTCCCGCGCCATCTGGTCGGCGCGCGACAGATCGGCCAGCCGGGCTTGCAGCGCGTCATGCGCCTGAGCCGCCCCATCGGCCCGCGCCGCCACCTCCTCCAGATCGCGCTTCAGCTGCACCAAACGGTTCAGCTGCCGCAGACGCAGCGCCGCCGCCGACGGCGCATCATCGGCGCCCGAGCGATAGCCGTCCCAACGCCAAAGATCGCCCTCCATGCTGACCAGCCGCTGACCGGGCAGCAGCAACGCCTGCAGGCGTGCGCCATCTGCCACGTCAACCAGCCCGGTCTGCGCCAATCGGCGGTCCAGCACCGCCGGGGCGCCCACATGCGACGCCAGCGATGCAGCACCCTGCGGCAAGGGTTGCGGCGGGTCGTATTGCTCCAGCTCCACCCAGCCCGACTTCGCCGCACCGGCGATTTCCGGTGCACGCAGATCATCGGTCAGGGCGGCGCCAAGGGCGGCTTCAAAGCCCGGTTCGACCGACAATTTGTCCAGAAGCTGTGTCCCGGCCAGTGCCTCGCGCGCAACGAGCTTGGCCAAGGCGGCCACTTCGGCCCGGATCGCGTTGGCTTCGCCCTCGGCGGCAGAGCGGGCCGCCCGCGCCTCGGCCTCCCGCGATTGCGTCACGGCGCGGGCCTCTTCCGCGGATTGCAGGGCAAGTTCGGCCTCCGCGGCTAGCGCCACAGCGGCGCCCTGCGCGTCCTCGGCGACGGCAAAGCCGGTTGTGGCGGCCGTCAATGCCTGTTCGGCCGCTGCGGCTGCGGCTTCGGCCCGCGCCGCTTCGGCTTCGGCCTTGTCGATGGTGGTCCGACAATCGGCCAGCAGGCGCTGGGTGGACTGGTGCCGCGCGCCCAGCCGCGCCGCGTCCTCTGTCGCCTGCGACAGCGTGCCCTCGCGGTGCCCAAGCAGCGCCGCCGCTTCCCGAGCCGCCTCAGCCGCCAGCGCAAGCTTTTCGTCATGCCCCTCGGCGGCCTTGCCCAACTGGGCAATCTCCCAGTCCAGCCGTTCGATCGTTTCGCCGGCATCGCGGTTCAGACCAGCTTCGCGGTCCATGTCCGACGACAGCTGTGCAATGCGGCCCTTCAACGTCTCGACCGACTGGCGGGCCCTGGCTTCCTGTTCGTCAATGCTGGCGCGCTGCAAGGTCAGGCGTTGCAGGATCGCGGCGGCAATCGCTTCATCCTCGCGCCGCGGGGGCAGGGCATCCTCGCCCCCCTCGCGCGCCTTGGCCGCGGCGCGGGCGGCAGCCTCGGCCTGCGCGGCGAGGGTCAGCCGTTGGCGCAAGGCGCCGTCGGCGTCCGCCCGGGCAATCTCGGCCTCGCGCCAGCGCAGATAGAGCAGCATCCCCTCGGCCCGGCGCAACTCCTCGCCGATCTCGCGGTAACGCGCCGCCTGCTTGGCCTGCCGCGTCAACAGCGACAACTGCTGCGCCAGCCCCTCCAGCACGTCATCGACGCGCGTCAGGTTCACCTCCGCCGCGTTCAGGCGCAGTTCGGCCTCGTGGCGGCGCTGGTAAAGCCCGCTGATCCCGGCCGCTTCCTCCAGGATCATCCGCCGTGCCTTGGGCTTGGCGTTGATCAGTTCGGTTATCTGCCCCTGCCGCACCAGCGCGGGCGAGTGTGAGCCGGTCGAGGCATCCGCGAACAGCATCTGCACATAGCGCGCCCGCACCTCCTTGGAGTTCGCCTTGTAGGCCGAGCCCGCCTCGCGGGTGATCCGCCGCACGATCTCGATCTGATCGGCGTCGTTGAAGCCCGCCGGTGCCAGCCGGTCGGCATTGTCGATGATGATGGCCACCTCGGCAAAGTGCCGGGCCGGGCGGCTTGATGCGCCGTTGAAGATCACGTCGTCCATGCCAGAGCCGCGCATGGCGCTGGCCCGGTTTTCGCCCATGACCCAGCGCAATGCCTCCAGCAGGTTCGACTTGCCGCAGCCATTGGGGCCGACCACGCCGGTCAGCCCCTCGTGGATCACCAGATCCGTGGGGTCAACAAAGCTTTTGAAGCCGTTCAGGCGCAGGCGGGTCAGACGCAAGTTGGACCTTTGATTCCGTTGGTCGCGCATCCTTGGGCCATGGGGCGGGCAAGTCAACAGGGGCTCGTCTTGACGGCCCGCAATCCGCGCGTCACCTTGCCGCCATGGCGACGCAGCCCCCCCTTGTTCGCGCAACCGACCCCTTTGACTGGCCTGGCGTTCTGGCGCTGATCCAGCGCGCCTTTGCCGGGATGGAGGGGCGGATTGATCCGCCCTCGTCGGTGCATCGGTTGACGGCCGAGGGTATCGCAGCACAGGCCCGGACCGGCGAGATCTGGGTGGTGCCGCCGCTGCAGGCCTGCATGTTTCTGACGCCCAAGGACGGCAGGCTTTACCTTGGCAAGCTGGCGGTTGAGCCTGCCTTGCAAGGCCGGGGTCTGGCCCGCCAGCTGGTCGCTCTGGCCGAAGAGCGGGCGCGGGCGTTGGGCTTTGCGATCCTGGAACTTGAGACGCGGGTCGAGCTGACCGAGAACCACGCCATCTTTGCAAGGCTGGGGTTTGTCGAGACCGGGCGCAAGGCGCATCCGGGCTTTGACCGGCCGACCTCGATCACCTTTGCCAAGCGGGTTTGAGGGCGTCCAGATCTGGACACTTTTGAAAATCATTATAAATCAAAGGCTTGGATTCCAGAAATTTACCTGGTGTTAACCATCAGGCCCGTGGAGCGATCCCCAGCAGTCCCGGCAGAGCGGCCATGTCGTGAAATACCGTGGCCCCTTCGCTGGCCAAAGCTGCCCCGTCATCGTCGGCGGCAAAGCCAAAGCAGCGCATTCCGGCGGAATTGGCGGCGCGCAGACCCGACAGCGAATCCTCGATCACCACGCAATCCTGTGGGGCCACTCCCATCGCGCGGGCGCCGTAAAGATAGACGTCCGGCGCGGGCTTGGGCGCGCCAAGGGTCTGCGACGAGAACACCCGCCCCCCGAAGCGCTGCCACAGGCCGGGATGCTGGGCGAACATGATCTCCATCTTGCGCAAGGGGCCGTTCGAGCCGATTGCACAGGGCAGACCGGCCGCCTCCAGCGCGTCCAGTACGTTCAGGATGCCGGTAACAAGTGGCGTCCCCAGTGCCAGACGGTCGAACATCCGCTGGTAATGCGCCTCGACCCAATCGTCGGGCAGGGCCGCCCCCATGGCGCGCGCCCCTTCCCAAAAGCTGCGGATCGTGCCGCCCAGAAACAGCGCCCGCATCTGGCCGTGGCTCATCGGCTTGCCGTAAAGCGCCAGCTGTTCGGACAGCATGGCAAACGAGATCGGCTCGCTGTCCATCACCACGCCATCGCAGTCAAAGATCACGGCTTTCGGTGTCGGCAGGCCCTGTGTCATGGTGCCCTCAGGATCGTCACGATGGTATCGCCATAGCGGCGCTGGTCCAGTTGGTCGAAACTGTGCGGCGGCGCAAGGGCCGTGCCTTCTTCCCAGACGACAAGCGCTTCGGGGGCAAGCCAGTTTCCGGCACGAGCCGAGGCCAGCGCCGCCTCGCCCAGACCCTTGCCATAGGGCGGGTCAAGGAAGATCAGCGAACAGGGCAGGTCAGGGTTCGGCGGCAAATGGGTCGCGTTGTGGCGCAGATGAAGCGCCGTGGCGGTGGTGCGGCACAGCGCGATGTTCTTGGCAATCAGGGTCCGGGCGGCAGCGCCATCGTCGATCAGGGTCAGATCGGCGGCCCCGCGCGACAACGCCTCCAGCCCCAGCGCCCCGGTGCCCGCGAACAGATCAAGGACCCGCCCGCCCGCGACCGGATTGCCGTAGCCGCCGTTGATCAAGAGGTTGAAGATCGCCTCGCGCACCCGGTCCGAGGTCGGGCGCAGATGGGCGCGCGGATCGCCCGCCCCCACCTCGGCCAGTCTGAGACCGCGCCACTGGCCCCCGATGATCCGCATTACTTCAGCAGGGCTTTCAACTGGGTCGCGGGGTCCGCAATGGCCACGGGATCGGGAGATTTTCCCATTTCGATCAGGCGTTTGCCCACCATATAGGCGCGCGGGTCGTTCATCGCATCCACCGCCAGCAACGTGTCGCCGGCGTAGTACCAGAAGCTGACCGCCTCACCCTCGGGACCGCGCGTGACGATGTGGTCATAGCCGGTGTTCAGCCCGCCGATCTGCAGCTTGCAGTCGTATTGATCCGACCAGAACCACGGATGCGCCTGGTAGGGTGCCGCGGCCCCCCCGTTTTCGGCACTGACGATGTTTTCGGCCACAGCCTCGGCCTGTTCGATGGCATTGCCGACCGATTCCAGCCTGAGCCGCCCGCCCTTCCACGGGAACGAGGCGCAGTCGCCCGCCGCCCAGATATGCGGGTCAGAGGTGCGGCCCATCTCGTCGGTGCGGATGCCGTTTTCGATGGCCAGACCAGCCGCCTCTGCCAGCGCTGTGCCGGGCACGATGCCGACACCGACAATGACGAAATCGGCCGGAATCTCCTGGCCCGAAGCAAGGCGCGCGCCGGAGACGCTTGTGTCGCCCAGAAGGCGGTCCAGTCCGGTCGCCTCCATGATCTTGACGCCATGTGCGGTGTGCAGGGCGCGGAAATAGTCCGAGGTTTCGGGCGATGCGACGCGTTGCAGGATGCGGGGGGCCATTTCCAGCACCGTCACGTCCAGCCCCAGCTTGCGCGCCACGGCGGCGGCCTCCAGCCCGATATAGCCACCGCCGACGATGACGAGCCGCTTGCCGGGGGCAAACTCGGCCTTCATGGCATCGACGTCGGCCAGCGTGCGGACGGTGTAGACCCCTTTGAGGTCGCCGCCGATTGCAGCGGGCAGACGGCGCGGGGACGAGCCGGTCGTCAGCACCAGATCGTCATAGGGCAGGGTTTCATCACCTATGCGGACGGATTTCGTCGCGGGATTGATTGCCGTGACCGCCGCGCCCAGACGCAGGGTGATGTTGTGCTCGGCGTAAAAGTCCGGCCCGCGCAGCCACAGACGCTCTTCCTCCATCTCGCCCAGCAGATAGGCCTTGGAGAGCGGCGGGCGCTGATAGGGCGGGCTCGGCTCGGCGCCGATAAGTGTGATGGTGCCGTCATGGCCCAGCGCGCGCAACTTGGCGACAAGGGACGCCCCGGCCTGTCCGGCACCGATTACAACGACATGCCCCATATTTCCCCCCACTGGTCGATTGGTGTTGAGCAGCCTATATCCCTGCCATCGGGAAACGCAACGCGCGAGGATGACGACAATGACGATAACCGTGGGCTCTGTATTGCCGGATGCCACCCTCTTGCAGGTTGGTGCCAAAGGCGCCGAAGGCGTGTCGATGGCCGCCAAGCTCAAGGGCCGCAAAATCGTGATATTCGGCCTTCCGGGGGCCTTTACCAGCACCTGCAGCACGAGCCACGTGCCAAGTTTCATCCGCGTGGCCGACAGATTGCGCGCCAAGGGTGTGGACGAGATCATCTGCGTGTCGGTCAACGACCCGTTTGTGATGAAGGCGTGGGGCGACAGCACAGGGGGTGCCGCCGCGGGGATCACCTTCCTTGGCGACGGCGATGCGAGCTTCACCAAGGCGATCGGGATGGAGTTCACGGTGGTAAACGAGGCCTTTTTCGACCGCTCCAAACGCTATGCGCTTTATGCCGAGGATGGCGTGGTCACGCTCTTGCATCAGGGCAAGGAAAGCCGGGCCTGCGAAATCTCGGGCGGCGAGACGATGCTGGAGGCGATCTGACGCCTCCGGTCACTTGCCGGCGTCACTTGGCTTTGCCCGCCTCGATCTTGCCCCGTGCTTCGAGTTTGCACAGGCACTCGACGGTTTCGGAGTGGTCGCGCACGACCGTGGCCGCTCCGGCAAAGCTGTCCATCTTGCGGGCAAGCTCGATGTCCAGCGCGCTGAGGCCGTCGCAGTCGTGGGTGGTCAGCGTCACGTCCACCACATTGTAGACGTTGGACCATTCGGGGTGGTGGTTCAGCTTTTCTGCCGCCAGCGCCGCGCGTGACATGAAACCCCAGGCTTCGGAAAAGCTCTTGAACTTCCAGATCTTGCGCAGGGCGTCGCGGGCGGGCAGGGCGCCCCAGCCGGTTTCGCCCAAGGGCGGCAGGGCGCTGTTGCGTTCGGTTTCCGTCAGAAGGTCAGCCATGGTTCAATCCCTTTCCTCGATCTGACCCTTGCGGAACGGGCCGTAGGCGGTCAGCAGTTCGTTCTCTTAGTCGACGGCGCGGCGCTCCTGGTCCAGATAGCGCGCGATGGCCGCGCGGAACGCGGGGTCCGCGATCCAGTGCAAGGAATGCACCGGCACCGGCAGATAACCGCGCGCCAGTTTGTGTTCCCCCTGCGCCCCCGCTTCGACCCGTCTCAGGCCCCGGGCGATGGCCCAGTCGATGGCCTGATGGTAGCACAGTTCGAAATGCAGGCAGGGGTAAGTTTCGCTGCAACCCCAATAGCGGCCGTAAAGCGTCTCGCGTCCGATGAAGTTCAACGCTCCGGCGACGGCGCGGGTTCCATCAAAGGCCAGAACCATCAGGATATCGTCCCGCATGGTCTGGTGGAGCTGCTCGAAGAAATCGCGCGTCAGATAGGGCCGGCCCCATTTGCGCCCGCCGGTATCCTGATAAAACGCCCACATCGCCTGCCAATGCCCGGGTTCGATCGCATCGCCGGTCAGCGCGCGGATCGTCAGGCCGTGGCTTTGCGCCACCTCGCGTTCCTTGCGGATCATCTTGCGCTTGCGGCTGGACAGGTCGGCAAGGAAATCGTCGAACCCGGCATAGCCGCGGTTTTCCCAGTGGAACTGCTGGGTGATGCGGTGCAGCGTGCCGTCATGGCCGGCCAGCGCCTCGGCCTCGTCGGCGGTGCAAAAGGTGATGTGCAGCGACGACAGGGCATTGGACCTTGTCAGCTCGATGGCGGTGTCCAGAAGGGCGGTGCGCCATTCGTGCGGGCCCAGAAAGCGCCGTCCGGTGGCGGGGGTGAACGGCACCGCGACCTGCAGTTTGGGGTAATAGCGCCCGCCCGCCCGCTCCAGCGCCTCGGCCCAGCCGTGATCGAAGATGTATTCGCCCTGCGAATGGGATTTGACATACATCGGCAGGGCGGCGACGACCTGTCCGTCCTGGCGCAGCACCAGGGGCTTGGGCTGCCAGCCCGTGCCCTTGCCGGTCGAGGCCGAACGGTCCAGCGCCACCAGAAAGCGGTGGGTGGTGAAGGGGTCCACCGGTCGCTCGCTCCCCGGACTTGCCCCCGGGCAGGCCACGCCATCCCATTCAGCGGCACTGATGTCCGTCATGCTGTCGAGAAGGGAGGCTTGCAGGGTCATGGACGGAGCCTATGTCAGAGCGCCGGGGGTTTCACACCCCCGGACCCCCGTGGAGTATTTATCAAGGTGCAATTCGGGCAGGGTAGCCTTCGAACGTGATGTTTTGGGCGATCTTGCGGGCCTCGG
>JANMCI010000422.1:0-3762 GCA_031361245.1 Rhodobacterales bacterium | reverse complement strand
GGCGCATCCGTGGCGGCCAGACAGATGCAATCCGCCCCCGCCTCGGCGGTCGGAACGTGTTCCAACTCCTCCCCCGCAATCTCCAGATCCCCGACCCCAAAGCGGTCCTCCGAATCCCGGAACGCCCCCTGCAGGACCAGCGTCAGTTCCATCCCCCGGTGCCCGTGATCCGGCACCGCCTGCCCGGCGGTAATATACAAAAGCCGGACGGAGGCCCTGCGCGAGGTCGGCAGGATTGCCTGCCGGACCCCCATGCCAAGGCTGTGCCACCTCACCGCCTCCAGCCCGCCGCCGACATAATCGGCCAAGGGTCCCGGCAGCACGCCCTGACGGCGGGTTCGGCGGCGCTCGGGCACGGCGCGGGCAAGGCAGGCCTCAACCCCGCCATCCATCGCCGCGACGCCATCCTCCAGCACCGCACCGCCCACAGCCTCGAAGGCCTCCAGCCGGGCGCGGCAGTCATCGCACAGCGACACATGGGTGGCGGCCACGAGGCTGAACGCCTCGGGCAGGGTTCCGGCGGCATAGGCCATCAAGAGCGGGTCAGTCAGGTGGTGGCGGATCATGTCAGGTCTCACTCAGTTTCAGTCGCAGCTTGTCCAGAGCCAGCCTGATCCGCGACTTGATGGTGCCAAGCGGCAACCCCGTCTCGGCGGCGATCTCGCTGTGGGACAGATCGCCGTAGTAGGCCCGCTGGATCAGCGCGCGTTGTTTCTCGGGAAGGGCGGCCAAGGCGGCGCTCAGCGCGCGGCCATCCTCGGCGGCGGCATAGACATCCGCCTGATCGGGCTCTTCGCCGCCCAGCCAGTCCAGATCTTCCGGTTCGGGCCGCTTGTCGCGCCGGGCGATGTCGATGCGGCGGTTGCGGGCGATGGTGAAGATCCACGTCGCGACCGAGGCGCGGGCCGGATCGAACTGCCCGGCCTTCTGCCAGACCGTCGCCAGCACATCCTGCGCGCAATCCTCGGCCACCGGAGCACTGGAGCCGGCCTTCATCAGAAAATACTTCACCCGCGGGGCAAAGTGACCAAACAGCGCGGCAAAGGCAGCACGATCGCCTTCCTGCACGCGGAGCATCAGCGCCGACCAGTCTGTGTCGTCCGTTCCCACGAGTGCCCCGTTCGCAACCGGCCATTGCACGGCAACATAGTGCCCTGCGCTGCGCCGTCCATCGACAAATCCGCTGTGTGCCGTTGCGATCATCATGCAACTTCTACGCCGCCTCTTTCGTATCGGATCACAGGGGATTGGCAAAAGTTGATCCAACACCAACCACCGCCCGTATCCATGCCAAACAAGTCAGGACCCGCCCATGCCGTTCGAGACCGCAGCCAATCCGCCTCGCCGTATCGCTGTCATCGGTGGAGGCATTTCGGGCATGGCCGCTGCCCATCTTCTGTCCGCCGATCATGCCGTGGTGCTTTACGAGGCAGAGGGGCGTCTGGGTGGCCATGCCCGCACCGTATTGGCGGGCAAGCGGGGCGATCAGCCGGTCGATACAGGGTTCATCGTGTTCAACAAGGTCAACTATCCCAACCTGCTCGGTCTATTTGAAAGACTGAACGTGCCACTGGCCGAGAGCAGCATGAGCTTTGGCGCCTCAATCCGCGGTGGCTGGCTGGAATACGCTCTGGCCACGCTGGACCAGATCTTTACCCAACGCTCCAATCTGGCTTCGCCGCGGTTTCTGCGGATGCTGCGCGACATTCTGCATTTCAACAAACATGCCAGCGCCACCGTCCGCACAGGCATGTCGATGGGCGATCTGCTGGAGACGCTTGGCACCGGGGCGTGGTTCCGCGATTTCTACATCCTGCCGATTTCGGGGGCGATCTGGTCTACGCCGTCGCAGGGCGTGCTGGCATTTCCGGCAGAGACCCTCGTGCGCTTTTTCGAGAACCACGCCCTCATGACCGTGACCGGCCAACACCAGTGGTTCACTGTTCAAGGCGGCTCGGTGCAGTATGTCACGCGGCTGCAAAGCGCGATGGAGCAGCAGGGGGTGGACATTCGCACGGGAACCGCCATTGCCGGCGTCCGCCGCACTCCAATCGGGGTGCTGGTGCGCGCCTTTGGAGGCGATTGGGAACTTTATGATGAAGTGGTCTTTGCCACCCACTCTGACGACACGCTGCGCCTGTTGGCCGACCCGACTCCGGCCGAGCGCGCCGCGCTGTCGGCCGTGCGCTATCAGTCGAACACAGCGGTTTTGCATGCCGACACAGGTCAGATGCCGCGCAGTCGCAAGGCTTGGGCTTCGTGGGTCTATGCCGAACCGGCGGGCGAGCGGCCGGACCGGATCGACCTGACCTACTGGATGAACTCGCTGCAGCCGATCCCCAAGGATGACCCGCTGTTCGTGACGCTGAACCCCAACCGCCCGGTTGCCGACCATCTGATCCATGAGGTCACCACCTTCCGCCATCCGGTGTTTGATGCCGCAGCCCTTGCTGCCCAATCCAGCATCCGGGCAAGGAACGGCGACAATGCCACGTGGTTCTGCGGGGCGTGGATGCGCCACGGCTTTCACGAGGATGGCATGGCCTCGGCCGTCGATGTCGTATCCGCCCTGCGTGAGCGGCTCGCCCAGCAGGTGGCCGCATGAGCCGGGTCGAACACCTGCGCGGCCAGACCTTTCACGGTCGCAAAGGCGCGGTGGAAAACGCCTTTCGCTACTCGGTCGATTACGTCCTGCTTGACCCGGAAACCGCCGAAGGTCCGGCCCTCTTTTCACGCAATCGCGCCAACCTGACCTCTCTGCACGACAGCGACCACGGGGGCGTGCCGGGTCAGGGACGCGGTGCGGCGTGGCTGCGCGATCTGTTGGCCGAGCGTGGTCTGCCCGGCGACCGGATCAGCCTGCTGGCGCAACCACGGGTGCTGGGCCATGTGTTCAATCCGGTATCCTTCTGGCTGGTTGGTGACAAGGCGGGTGCCCTGCGCGTCGTTGTAGCCGAAGTTTCCAACACCTATGGCGACCGGCATTCCTATCTGTGCCACCGCGACGACCTTGGGCCGATCCTGCCCACCGACCACCTGTCGGCGCAAAAGCTTCTGCATGTGTCGCCCTTCCAGCCGGTGGCGGGGGGCTATGTGTTCCGCTTTGACATATCCCCCGATCGCATCGGCATCTGGATCGACTTCACCGCCGGTCAGGGCGGGCTCATCGCCACCTTGACCGGCCCGCGCGTTCCGCTGACCAATCGTGGGATTTTGGCCGCCTGCTTGCGGCGGCCCTTTGGCTCGCGTCGGGTTCTGGCGCTGATCCACTGGCAGGCGCTGAAACTGTGGTGGAAGGGGGCAGGTTTCCGCGACCGTCCCGACCCACCGGCTCATCCGGTGAGCCCGGGCCATTCGGCTGCCGCTTCGCCCAAGCGCGACGCCGCATGACAGACCCAGAACCGGAGCTGAGCTCATGTTGACCCTTCTTGCCCTGATCGTAATTGCCGGC
Source organism: Rhodobacterales bacterium (assembly GCA_031361245.1). GTDB lineage: Bacteria > Pseudomonadota > Alphaproteobacteria > Rhodobacterales > Rhodobacteraceae > Stagnihabitans. The sequence continues at coordinate 311 of JANMCI010000422.1, read as the reverse complement.
ATCGTCGTGGTACCCCGCTTTGTCGGGTTTCGCAGCCAACGGCCCGAACATTTCTCGGCCCTTGGCCCGACCTTTGACCTGCGTCGCAATCTCAGCGGCCCGATGCTGTGCGAAGGCGTCCTTTATGGACCGACCGGCAGGGTCACCTCACGCTTTGTCGCCGAGATGGAGGGGAAATGGGACGGCAACCACGGCGTGCTGACCGAGAGGTTCCTTTATGACAACGGTGAGCGGCAGGACCGCGAATGGCGCCTGAGTGTTGGACAGGCGGGTACCCTGCGGGCCGAGGCGGACGATCTTGTCGGTCCGGG
>JANMCI010000380.1:0-8920 GCA_031361245.1 Rhodobacterales bacterium | reverse complement strand
CGGCGGAAGGCGGCGGGGTCGGCCTCGTAGGCAGGCAGCCAAGGCTCGATGGCGTCATAGCCCATCGCCTTCAACTCGGGCAACTGCGCCTCCAGCGGGGGAAAGTTGCGCGAGGAATAGAGCTGATAGGCGATGGGATAGCTCACGGCTGCGGGACCGTGTCGCGGTCGAACTCCAAGAGTTCGATCATCAGGCCAAGGTCGGGCACGGTGTCGTAATAAGCATAGCGCCCGCCGCCGCCGTCGAACTCGCCGCGCTGCAAAAGGGCATGACCTTTGGATTCAAGGTAAGCGTTTCTGGCGGTCAGGTTGCGGGTCTTGAACGCGATGTGATGGCAACCGGGGCCTTTTTGTTCCAAAAGGTCGCGCCACGCCGAGGGCTCGGGTCCGGGCTGCAGAAACTCGACGTCGATGTTGCCGAATTCGAACATCATCAGGCGGCACCCCACCGATGCGGGCTGGCCGTGGTAGATTGCCTGCGCCGTCTCGGGACTGGCGGCCACGCCCACCTTCGGCATCGGCTTGCCGGTCAGATCGGCGAACCAGCGGGCGGATTTCTCAAGGTCATGCGTGACGAAACAGATCTGCATCACCCGGTCTTCGTCAAGAAGTCGGCTATCCATCATATCCTCGCAAGTTAAGGGCGGTGCCCCTCCGGGAGCAGTGGGGCACCGCGGGCCACGTCACCCCAGAATGGTGTCGTAGTTTTCTTTGATCTTGGCGATGGCATCGTCCACCGTCATCGCAGGATCGCTCCAATAGGCGAAGTAGACGTCCCACAGCGACGACATCCAGTCGGCATCCACCATCGAGTTGGGGTTCTGCACCTGCGTGTCCGGGTTCGCCAAGGCGGTCAGGACATTCTGCGAGCAGATGTCCAGCTTGTCCGCCGGAGCGTCCAGCCGGGTCGGGGTCGAGCCCTTGATCGCGGCAAAGTCGGCCTGAACGTTGGGGTCAGCCACGATCGCGGCAAAGCGCAGCTCGGCCGCAGCCTTTTCCGCAGACTGGCCGCCCAGAAGGCCCCAGCTGTCCACCGTCACCGACAGCGCCTTGGCGCCGGGCGGGGTGATGCAGCCAAAGTCCACGCCCGCAACCTTGTTCGCCCCGCGCCATTCGCCCTTCATCCAGTCGCCGTGCAACTGCATCAGCGCCTGACCCGAGATCACGGTGTTGGTGGTGACGTTCCAGTCGCGGTTGACCGAGCCCGGATCGGCGGCCTGCTGGAACTTGCGCAGCCATGTCAGCAGATCGCGCATCTCGGCGCTGTCGATGGCGGCGGGATCGACGGTGCCCGAATAGATGTTGTTGTAGAACGCCGGACCTTCCAGCGCCGCGGCAAGGGCATGGGTCAGATAGCCGACCTGCCACTGCTGCGCGCCGATCGCCAGCGGCACAAAGCCCGCCGCCTTGATCTTGTCGAAGTCGGCGAACATCTCGTCAAAGTTTTTCCATGCGGTCGGGTCGACCCCGGCAGCCTTGGCGACGGCCATGTTGTAATAGATCATCCCGTCGATATGGATGCCGGTCGGCACCTTCATGACCATGCCATCCACCGTGATCGAATTCGCGACCGAGGTCGGGTAATGCGCCAGAATGCCGTTGTCATTCATGAAAGCAGTCAGATCCAGGCCCAACCCTTGGGCGTTCAGGTCGCGGTAGACGCCGGGGTTGCTTTCCATGAACACATTGGGCGGGTTGCCCCCGGTGACAAGGTTCATCAGGCTGACGTTCGATCCGGTGTCATGCGGGATCGCGATGTCAGTCCAGGTGTCGCCACCAGCCTCAAATGCTTTACGAAGGACACCAAGGGCGCCCACTTCGGCCGGGGCCGACCAGGTGTGATAGATCACCAGATCTTCGGCTTTGGCGGCAATACCAGCTGACATAAGCGCCAGAATGGCGGTTCCAAGTTTCAGTCTCTTCATCATGCTTTCCTCCCAGAGAAGCGTTTAAATGCGTAGCCCGGATGCCGCGTTGAAGACGCTGATCTTGTTACCGGGGAATGTGGCCGTCAGCCGGTCGCCGGTTTTCAGGCGGGCGGCGGCTTCGGGGTCGATGCGGGCGTCGATGCGGGTGGTGCCGGCTGTCATCGAGACGATGGCATCCGATCCGGTGCGTTCGACATGGGTGATGGGCATGGTCAGCGACAGCGCGCTGTCCGCCCTTGGGTCGTTCAGGTGGAAATGCTCGGGCCGCAGACCAAGGATGACCGGGGTGCCGTCCGCCGGGCGGGCGGTATAGGGATAGGCGGTCAGATCGACCTTCACCCCCTCGGCCGTTGTGGCGGTATGGCCCTGCACCTCGGCCGGCATCAGGTTCATTGGCGGCGAACCGATGAAGCCTGCCACGAACAGATTGGCCGGGCGCTCGTAGATCTCATCGGGGCGGCCAAATTGCTGGATCACCCCGCCATTCATCACGGCGATATGGGTGGCCATGGTCATCGCCTCGATCTGGTCATGGGTGACGTAGACGACGGTGGGTGACAGCTTTTCGTGCAACTGCTTGATTTCCATCCGCATCTCGGCGCGCAGTTTGGCGTCGAGGTTGGACAGGGGCTCGTCGAACAGCAGCACCTCGGCGTGCTTGACGAGGGCCCGGCCGATGGCCACCCGCTGGCGCTGACCGCCCGACAATTGCGCGGGGCGGCGGTTCATCAGGGGGCCGATCTGCAAAAGGTTCGCCGCCCACTGGACCCGGCGGTCCTTTTCGGCGCGGTCAAGGCCCGACGAGGCCAACCCGAAATGCAGGTTTCCCGCGACAGTCTTGGTCGGGTAAAGCGCGTAGGACTGAAAGACCATCGCGAGGCCCCGGTCCTTGGGGTCCATGTCGGACACGTCGCGGTCGCCGATCATGATGCGGCCCGACGACACCTCCAGCAGCCCCGCCAGCAGGTTCAGAAGCGTGGTCTTGCCGCATCCCGACGGCCCTAGCAGAACCAGAAAGTCACCGTGCTCGATCGCAAGGTTCATGTCGTTCAGCACGGTCACCGCGCCGAATTTCTTGATGATATGCTCGAATGAAACCTTGGGCATGGTTATCCTTTCACGGCGCCAGCGGCGATGCCCTGGACAAAGAACTTGCCGAGCAGGAAGTAGATCACGAGCGGGGGGATGGCGGTCAGCAGGGCGGCGGCCATGTCGACGTTGTAAGCTGCGGTGCCGGTCGAGACGGTGACCATGTTGGCGAGGTTCACCGTCATCGGCATGTTGCCAAGCCCGCCAAAGGTGACGCCGATCAGATAGTCGTTCCAGATCGAGGTGATCTGCAGGATCGACACGACAATCAGGATATTGCCCGACATCGGCACGATGATCTCGGCAAAGATGCGCCAGAAATTGCCGCTGTCGATGATGGCGGCCTTGATGATGTCTTGGGGGATGTCCTTGTAGTAGTTGCGGAAAATCAGTGTCAGGACGGGCAGCGCAAGCACGGCATGGATCACCACAACGGCCCAGCGCGTGCCGTAAAGACCACTTTCCCGCGTCAGGATGATCAGGGGATACATGATGATCTGAAAGGGCACGAAGGCGCAGACGAAGAGCAGGAACAGAAAAGGCCCGGTCCAGCGCACGTTCCACAGCGCAAGGCCGTAGCCGGTCACCATCGCCAGCGCGATCGAGGCTATGACCGAGGGCACGGTGATCAGCACCGAATTCACGAACCCGCCCTTGAGCCCGGTGCAGTTCATGCCAGAACAGGCCTTGTTCCACGCATGATCCCACGCCTCGAAACTGATGCCGCGGGGCAGGGCAAAGATGGCGCCCTCGCGGATCTGGTCCATGCCCTTGAGCGAGGTCGCCAGCAGCACGTAAAGCGGCACGCAGAAAAACAGCGCCGCCATGATCAGAAACGCCAGCACCGCAATCGAGGCCCCGGTGATGCGCTTTTTCGGGCGGGGGAACTGCACGTCGCTCATGCGGCAGCCTCCGCCCGCTGGCGGCGCCAGGTCAGAAGGACCAGCGGGATGAACACGGCGAGGGTAAAAAGCAGCATCATCACGGCAGCAGCCGAGGCGAGGCCCAGGTTCTGCTTTTTGGCCAGGGCGTCGATGGTGTAATAGCCCGGCACCCAGGTCGATTGCCCCGGCCCGCCATTGGTCATCGCTAGCACGATGTCATAGGCCTTGATCACCCCCAGCGACAGCAGGATGGCGCAGGTCAGGAAGGTGTATTTCATCATTGGAATGATAACTTCGACATACAGTCGCAGGGTCGAAATGCCGTCCAGTCGCGCCGCACTCCAGATCTCGGTGTTGATCGATTTCAGGCCCGACAGCATCAGCGCCATGTAAAAACCGGCACTTTGCCAGACCGAGGCGAGGATGATGGCGTACATCGCCGTCCGCCCCTCGGCCAGCCAGTTGAAATGGATCCAGGTGACGCCGTGGGATTGCAGGAACGCCTCCAGCCCCATGGCGGGATTGAGGATCCAGCGCCATGCGACGCCGGTGACGATGAGCGACACGGCGAGGGGGTACAGAAACAGGGTGCGGAAGATGTCCTGACCGCGCTTTTCCCGGTCGATCATCGCGGCAAGGATGAAGCCGAACAGGATGGCCAGCGCCGAGCCTACCGCCAGAAAGATCAGGTTGGAGAAGGCGATGGTCCAGCCGTCGTCGTTGAAGATGCGCCGGTATTGCTTGGTCCAATCGGTCCAGTCGATGGTGTAATCGGGCAGGCGCTTCGACTTGGTCAGCGACAGATAGATCGTCCAGCAGATCGACCCGACAAACGCCACACCGGTCACGGCAACCGCCGGAGCGAGGGCAATCTGGGGTGTGATCTTGCTCCAGCGCAGTGCCATTCGCTTTCCCTTCATCCCGGATCGCCCCTGATGGCGACCTTGGGAGAAACGCATCTCTGACTTGCAATGTCTCGTATTAACGATAATACTATGGGCAGGGTTGGCCAGCCGTCAAGAGAAATTGCAGCCGACGAGAAACTGGAGGGGTCAAGCCCGATGAGTGGAACAATTCCAATGCCTTCGCTTGGCTATGGGTGCTATGGACGGCGCGGTCCCGAGGGTGTGGCGGCGATTCGGACGGCGCTGGAAATCGGATATCGGCACCTTGATACCGCGCAGGATTACCTGACCGAGGACGAGGTCGGCACGGCGCTGCGGGCGTCCGGTGTGCCGCGCGATGCGGTCTATGTCACGACAAAAGTCGCCACCGGCAACCTTGCAGCGGACCGCGTCCTGCCCTCGCTGGAGGACAGCCGCCGCAGCCTCGGGGTCGACCGGATTGATCTGGCCCTGATCCACTGGCCCGCGCCCAATGGCGAGGTCGCACCGGAGATTTACCTGACCGAGCTGAAAAAGGCCCAAGGATCAGGGATTTGTCGCCAGATCGGCGTGTCCAATTTCACCATTGCCCTGATCGACCGCGCCGAGGAAATCCTTGGCCAAGGCGCGCTGGTCTGCAATCAGGTCGAATTGAACCCCCTGTTCAAGAACCCCAGGATCGCGCGTCATTGCCAATCCCGCGGCATCGCGATCACCTGCTACCTGCCCATCGCGCGCGGCCTTCTGTCGCAAAATCCGGTTCTGCAGGCCATGGCAGAGGAGCATGACGCCACGGGCGAACAGATCGGCCTCGCGTGGGAATGGGCCAAGGGTTATGCCGCCATTCCGACCTCGTCCCGCAGCGAACGGATTGCCGCGGCTTTTGCGGCGCAAGCGATCCGCCTGTCGCCGGACGAAATTGCCCGCATCGACGCGCTGCCCGATGCCCCCAGAGTGATCGCGCCCAAATGGGGGCCGGACTGGGACTGAGCCCATATTAACGTTGTATCAAACCCCCGGAAAGGATGCCCCAATGACTGGAATTCGCGGAATAGGTCACCTCGCCCTCAGGGTCCGTGACCTTGATCGGTCGCTGGATTTCTGGCGCGACCGCGTCGGATTTCAAGAGATGCAGCGGCTCAAGCGTGACAATGGCGACACGTGGCTCGTCTATCTGCGGATCACCGATGACCAGTATCTCGAGCTCTTCCCCGGTGCCACAACCGAGCAGGTGCCCGCCGACGACGTCAACGGTGTGATGCACATCTGTCTGGAGATCGTCGATCTGGACGAAGAGATTGCCCGGCTGGAAACGGCCGGCGTCAAGATTGTCTCGCCGATCAAGGGTGGCATTGACAACAACCGCGGCGCGTGGATTCACGATCCGGACGGCAACCGCATCGAGTTGATGGAAATGCACCCCAACTCCATCCAATATAAGGCGATCCGGGCCCTGACGGGTGCTGCGCGAAAGTGAGAGTATGGCCAAGTCCGTTGCCCGCCTGAAAGACATCGCCGAACAGACGGGGTTTTCGGTCAACACCGTCAGCCTTGCCCTGCGCGGCAGCAGCCGGATTCCGGACGACACGCGGGCCACGATCCTGCAGACGGCCGAGCGGATGAACTATCTGCCCAACCATGTCGCCCGCTCGCTGGTTCAGCGCGAGACGCGGTCGGTCGGGCTGATCCTGACCGACCTGAAGAACCCGGTTCTGACAGCTGTGGCGCAGGCGGTCGAGGTCGAATTGGCCAAACGCGGCTATACGACCTTGTTTGCAACCTCGAACAACACCCTGACCGTCGAGGCGCAGATGATCGAGACCTTCCGGGCAAGGCGCGCCGACGGGATGCTGATTTTTCCGTGCAGTCACCGGCAGTTGGATCACATTCGCGCCCTGCGCAGGCGCAATTACCCGGTCGTGCTGCTGGTCGGTGATCCCGATGCCGGGATCGACGCCGTCTGCATGGACGAACGCGCCGGGGCCTTCAAGGCGGTGACCCATCTGATCAACAATGGCCACACAAGGATTGCCCTGATCGACGGCGCCGCCACCTTGGGCAACACCGAAAAACAAGAGGGCTATCTGCGGGCCCATGCCCAGGCGGGTCTGACGCCTGACCCGCGCATCATGGTTGATCCCAAGGGCTCGTCGGTTGCCGCCGGGTTCTGGGCGATGGACGATCTGCGCGGCCGCAAGCTGAAGTTCTCGGCCGTCTTTGCCGCCGATGACCTGCTCGCCCTGGGCGCGTTGCGCTATTGCAGCAAGAACGGGCTGCGCGTGCCGGAAGATGTGGCCATCGTCGGCTTCGACAATATCGAATTCGGCGAATATGCCGTCACGCCGATCTCGACCATCAACTACGATGTGGCGCGGGTCACCGCTCTCGCTGTCGAGCGGGTGCTGGAACTGATCGCTGCCAAGGGCGAACTGCCCGAGGCGCGGGTGACGCAGGTGGAGCCGGAACTTGTCGTCCGCGAAAGCTCGAACCAGCGCTATTCGGCGACCGGATAGCGGACATAGGCGAAGCGGTCCGATGTCGGCGCCCACGACGGCACGTTGATCGTGCCTTGTCCGCCGTTGAAGGCGTCAAAATCGCGCATGTCGCTGCCATCGGGTCCGGCCAGACGCAGGATCACCGCCTTGTCCGCCGGGTGGCCCAAGGTGCCTTGCGGAAAGCTGATATAGCACATCTGCCTGCCGTCGGGCGACAGATGCGGGAACCAGTTGACGCGGTCGTCATGGGTCAGTTGCTCGACCCCGGTGCCGTCTGGCCGCATCCGGAAGATCTGGGCGTGACCGGGTCTGCGCGCCGCACCCTCGCCGTTGTAGTAAAGCCATTTGCCGTCCGGCGAATATTCCGGCCCGTCGACCGGGCAGGCGCCGTCGGTCAGATAAGCCTCGGTGCCGCCCTTGGCCGGGATCACGGCGATCCGCATCATGTTGCCCGCGCCCTTCTTTTCATAGGCGACATAGGTCAGCGTCAGTCCGTCGGGCGAGATGCCGTGCAGATAGTGGCGATATTTGCGGGCCGGGTCCTGATCGTTCGATACCTTCTTCGGCACGCCGCCCGACAGGGGCACGGCATAAAGATGGCCGTCATTGGCGCTGATGAAGACCGTCTTGCCGTCGGGGGCCAGAACGTGGTCGTTGTTCAGGTTTTCGACCGGGTGGGTGTTGATGCGGTGTGGACCGTCGCTGCCATCGGGCGAGATGCGGAACAGCCGCCCATCGGCGTTATAGATCAGCCATTGCCCGTCCAGCGTCCAGTTCGGCGCCTCGATCAGCTCTTGCGTGTCATAGATGACGGTCTTGGCCCCGCTTCTGGCGTCGGCCACGACCAGTTCGCAACTTTGCCGGGGCAGAAGCCTGCGGGTGTCGGGGTCCGGCCGGAGTGTCTGGTGTGACGTCATGGCGGGCTCCTCATGTCATCGGATATCGTATTATCGTTAATATGGCCCCCGCCCGCGCCTGTCAATGTCGCTGTGCGCAGATGCGCAGGATTTCTGCGCCAGGCCCGTGTCGGCAGACGAAAGGCTGGCAGCGTTTGACAGCGCAGGGCGCAGCCGTTACCCCGAAGTCCAGACACCCTGCCAGCCTTGGGACCCACAGCATGTCCGACCTCTATGCCACACGCCGCAAACGGGTTGCTACCATCGCTGGCGATCAGGGCCTTGGGGCCGTGGTCTTTGTGCCGGGGGCCAATTTCACCTATCTGACCGGTCTCCACTTTCATCTGATGGAACGGCCCACGCTCCTCTTCATCACCGCCGACGCCCAGGTCCTCGGCATCATCCCCGAGTTGGAGCGCGAGAAGTGGTCCACGACCTTTCCGCAGGCGCAGACCTTCTACTGGCAGGACAGCGACGGCTATCACGCCGCCTTTGCCGCCGCCGCGCGGGCGCTGGACGGCCAGATGATCGGGGTCGAGGCGATGCGGATGCGGGTCTTTGAGGGCGAGGCGCTGCGCCGCAGCTTCCGGCAGGGCGCCGTGGTTGACGCCGAGCCCCACCTGACCACCCTGCGGCTGGCCAAGTCCGACGCCGAGATTGCCAGCCTGATCCGCGCCATCGCGATCTCCGAACAGGCCCTTGCCGAGACGCTGGAGGCCGTCCGCTCGGGCATGACCGAGCGCAT
>JANMCI010000372.1:0-10104 GCA_031361245.1 Rhodobacterales bacterium | reverse complement strand
GCCACCGATCACGGCGCCTTGCAGCACGGTGCGGGCAATGTCGGCGCGCAGGCCGGCTTCATAGGCCTTGACGGTCAGTCCGGCCTGTTCCAGCAACTGGCGGTAATTGGTGGCGTTGAACTTGCCCGTCACGTCCTGAAAGGCCTGATCCTCGGCGACGCGGGTTGCGAGGGTCACGTCTCCGACGGACAGACCGATGCGGGCAGCCTCGTTGTCAAGGGCGGCGTTGGCGACAAGGCCGGACAGCACCGTCTTGTCAATCTCCAGCATCTTGGCCTGTTCGAGGGTCAATTGCTGGCCGAATTGCTTGGACAGGCGGTTGATCTCGGCACGCAGCGCGCGGGCATAGGTGCTGGCCTCGATCTCCTTGTCGCCGACCGACCCGACGGAGGTGACCGAGCGGCCAAAGTTGGTGACCCCAAAGCCGCCGAGACCGGTGATCAGCATGGCCATCAGAACCCAGACCAGCATCGAGGTCTGGGTGCGGGAAGCCTTCTTTTTCTTGATGTCGTCGCTGTCGGTCATGTCATGCGCCTTCGCTTAGGTCGGGCACTGTCTAGCAGAATGAAGGTGCGGGGCAAGTGGCGAGGCCGGGGGGTTTTCCACCGCCCTAAGATCTTTGGGGCGCCGAAGCGAAGTTTCCTGCTTGCCGGGGGAGATTTGCGGCCCGCTGTCGGCTCAGAGGGAAAGGGTGGACAGCCGCCGGAACACCTCGGCAATGCCCGTGGTGTCGACATTGGCAAAGGCAATGCGGATTTGCGATCGTCCCTGACCCTCGGGCATGAACATGGTGCCGGGCAGCATCAGCACGCCCGCCTCGGTGACAAGGCGTTTGCACAGCACGTCCGAAGCCATATGGTAGGGATGTTCGACATAGGCGAAATAAGCACCGCAACCCAGCAATTTCCAGTCGGGCAGGGCGTGAAAGCCGGTGATCATCGCGGCCCGGCGGGTCAGGATCTCGGCGCGCTCGCCGGCCAGCCATTGCGAAAGATTGCGCATGCCCCAAAGCGCGCCGATCTGGCCAAGCTGGCTGGGGCAGATCGCGACGGTATCAAGGAATTTCTCGATCTGGGCGAGCCGTGCTTCGGAGGCCACGACCGCGCCGACGCGGTGACCGGTCAGCCGGTAGGCCTTGGAGAAGGAATAGAGGTGGATGAAGGTATCGGGCCAGTTCGGATCGGCAAACAGATCATGCGGACGCCCGGTGCGGCTGTCGAAGTCGCGGTAGGTTTCATCGACGATCAGCGCGATCCCTTGGGCGCGGGCGAGATCGCGGAACGCCGTCACGGTCTCGGCCGGGTATTCGACACCGCCGGGATTGTTGGGCGAGACCAGAACGATCGCCTTGGTGCGCGGGGTGATCAGGGCGGCGGCGCAGCCCGCATCGGGGATGAGACCTTCGCCGGTCGGCAGCGGCACGGTGGTCACACCCTGCATGTCCATCCACATTTTATGGTTGAAATACCAAGGGGTTGGCAGGATAACTTCATCCCCCGCACCGGCAAGAGTGGCCATCACGGCGCAGAACGCCTGATTGCAGCCTTGGGTAATGGCAACCTCGGTCGCGCGGACGGCACCGCCATAGGCCGCCGACCATTGGCTGGCGATTTCGGCCCGCAGGGCAGGCAGGCCCAGAACCGGCCCGTAAAGATGGGCGTCGGGATTGTTCAGCGCGGCGTCGGCAAGAGCCTGACGCAGGCCCAGCGTCGGCACGTCGACCGGAGCGGCCTGAGAGATGTTGATCAGGGGGCGATCCGGCGGAAACACGGCCCCTTGCAGCCAGCGCCGCGCCTCCATCACCGGGGGCATTTCGGTGGCGGCCATGGCGGGGTTCAACGGGTGGATCATGACGTGTCCTCTGGGCTGTCGCGGCCATTTGGAGCCGGAAATCGGCACCAGCGCAAGCGAAATGGGGCGGCAATTGCGCCGGGTGGCGCGGGCCATCTGCACGGTCAGGGGCAGGCGGGCACAGCGCCGGGCAGGGTCACTCGAACGGAAGAAGCGGCAGACCGGCGGCCGCAAGCCCCGGCACGGCCGCAAGCATCGAGCGCAGGATATGGCTGCCCCCCTGCGGGTTCAAATGGCCGTAATCGTCGGCTTTCCCGTTATGATACGTCACCGAGATCGCATTGCCCGCCTCGTTCAGCAACTCCATCGGGAAGGCCAGAATTTCATATCCCATCCTGGCTGCGGACGCGCGCAAAAGGTCATGGGTCGTCGCAAACCGCCCCAGTCCCGGCTTGAATGTCTCGTAGTCCGGCAGCAACTCGCTGTGAATGGGTTCAAATGAGGACAATATGCGGCAGGATTCCGCACCGGCGTCATCCTGCTTGAGGCAACGGTGAAAGTCCGACCTTGAAATGAAGTCGAGGCAAAGCTGGTCGAGGCAGGCCGTTGAATAGGCGCCCGAAGCGTGCGCCTTGTCGATGAGGCGCCATTGGCTCAGCAATTGCCCGCCGAGATAAAAGACGGCGTCGTAGGTCCTAAGATCAAGGGTATCGGTTCCCGAGATCGCGGTAAGCCGGGCTTGAGTCTGATCGTACCATAGATTGAACGTCTCGGTGGGAAAGTTCGGATCCGGCCATTTGGAAAGTTTTTCCAGCAGGCGCAAATAGGGGCCGGCGACTTTCAGCCTGCCAATGACCGGGCCGGGAGCGCTGAGGAAATCAAGGTGAAGGTCCGGTGGCAACAGGTTGCGTGCGCGCAGGGCATAAAACGCCATGGAAACCTGAGCCACATGGCTTGCGCCGAAAACCAGCACCTTTGTCATCGCTTGCGCCCCTGAGCATAGGCTTCAAGGACGGCCTCTTCGCAATTCAGGGCATCGCGGGTGGCCTGATCCCGTTGGGCTGCCGTCATTTCGGGCGCAGTCTCGGTTTGCCTTGGCACCGGTTGCACAGCGCCGGTCAGACATTTGAAGAAGCTGTCCATGACAAAGGAAACACCTCGCGCGGTCACGCCGCGCCGGTTGGGCTCATAGAACTTTCCGCCAAAAACCGGGGCGACGATGATTTCATAGGACGGGAAATAATCGACGCAATCAATTTGATCTGACAACTGACCCGCAACGGCGCGCAGGACCGATTTTGAATAGGTTGTGGCCGTCAGCACATGTTTGCCGGATTTGGTCGCGGTCAGGGGAACCGGAGAGACTGTCAGAAGGAAGCGGATATTTGGGTTGATGCCCCGCATCAGTGCAATGGTTTCGGTCATGGCGGCCAGAACCTGCCCGAAAGGCTGGTTCACGAAGGTATGAATTTCGGGCGAGAAGTCTCCGGCCACGGTTCCGGGGCACATCGGATATTCGTAGCCTCGTTCGGCATTGAACCAGCTTTCGGTCAATCCCATGGTGAAGACAAAGTAATCCGCCGTCTCGATGGCTTTGCGGAAAGAGGTGATGGCGACGCGCTGTGATGCCCTCATCTCGGCAATTGAGGCAAATCCGCCGGGTTCAATTGCCGGGCGGAACGGATCGTAAAAGCGGCCGTTGTCTTGCCAGACTTCATCCGGGACCTCGTCAATTCCGCAGGCCCATTTGGTCCATTGAAGAAGCAGGGTGGACGTATAGATGTTTGCGGTCCGGCTGGAAAACACACCGTAATTGAATTTCTTCTGGCTTTCGTCCGACATGCCTTGAGGAGCAGGCTCGACATTCACCCAATTGAAGGCGCGGGCTTTCAAGGCGCGCCCAATATGTTGTGCAAAACATGACCCATAGGTGACAAACCTGTCCGATTGAACCATCGGAAATTTGGGGGTCCAAAGTCCGTTGATCTGCTCGGGTGCGACAGCGCCGACGGCCAATTTCCAGAACGAATTCTCGTGCAGGTTTTCGTAAGGGTTCATAATTCAATCAACACTGTGTCGTTCCAGGATCGGCTTCACCCTAGATACTCGCCGCTGACTTTACAAGGCGAGGTGCCTGACCTGGGCGGGCAGTTGCAAACCGGGTGTGGCTGCCCCCCGGACGGGAAGGATCGAGGACAGCCAAGGCGGGGGGTCAGGTCGCATGGTCGTGGCTTTGGAATTTGAGCATGTTCCATTCGCGGTAAACCAGCACGATCATGACCGCGTCAAAGAGCGCCAGCATCAGCAGGACCAGCGAGCCGTGGGCGACGAATTCGAACGACTGATAGACCACAAAGCCCGACAGAATGACCATGGCGGCCGGATAGGCCCACAGGATGCGGCGCGACAACATGATGACCATGGTGAATTTGAGCACCCCGTGACCGAGCAGGTACAAGGCATAGAAATGCTGCGATTGCAGGGTGAAGGCATCCGCCAGCGATTTGAACCACATGGCCATGGCATCGGTCGGGTCTTCGGCAAGATCGTTTTGGGTCAGCCATGACCAGAAGGTCAGGATCAGTCCGTGTGGCGTCAAAAGCAGTCCAAGCCCGCTGATGGTTTCACCGGCGGCCAGCAGACCCTTGATGACGAGGCTCATCTCAAAGAGCCAGTGCAGCCACTTGCTCAAGCCGCTGTAAGGACTTACCAGCATTCTCAGTCCTGACCGCGGAAAGGTTGCACATATTGCAGCGCCATGTCCCAAGGGAAGAAGATCCAGGTGTCCTGGCTGACCTCGGTGATATAACTGTCGACCATCGGCTTGCCAGAGGGTTTGGCATAGACCGTGGCGAAATGCGCCTTGGGATAGAGGCGGCGCACCAGTTCAAGGGTCTTGCCGGTGTCGACGAGGTCATCGACGATCAGGATGCCGGTGCCGTCGCCCATCAGGCCCGATTGCGGCTCTTTGGTGACGACCGCTTCGGCGGCCTGCGACTGGTGGCTGTAGCTGCGCACCGAGATCGTGTCGACGACCCGGATGTCCAGCTCGCGGCTGACAATCATCGCGGGCACCAGCCCGCCGCGGGTGATGCCAACCACGGCCCGCCACGCGCCGTTGTCCGGCCCCTTGCCATCCAGACGCCATGCCAGAGCGCGGGCATCGCGGTGGATCTGATCCCAGGAGACGTGGAAGCCTTTTTCATGGGGCAGGCGGTCGGTCATGGGCGCGCTCCTCAGGTGATGGCGACCTTGGCACCCAGAAGGACAAGCATCCCCCCGAAGGTGCGGTCGATGATGGTTTTCAGGCTGATATAGCCGGCGCGTGTGCGGTCAAGCGAGAAGATGCGCGCCACGATGATGTTCCAGCCGGTCTCGAAGGTGAAGAGCACGGCAAGGAGGGCCGCGCGCTGCCAGAGCGGGGTTGCGGGCGGGACGGTGCCAAGGAATATGGCCGAGAGCAGCACGACCGGCTTTGGGTTGGTCAACTGGGTGACAAGACCGAGACGCAGGGCCGACAGGGCGGACCGCGGCGTCGGGCGGGCGTCGGCGGTGACGAAGGGCTGGGCGGCGCTGCGCCACAGACTGACGCCGAGCCAGATCAGAAACGCCCCGCCCGCCAGTTTGAGCGCGATCAGCAACCCGGGGGCCCAGGCGAAGAGAAGGCCCAGGCCGGACATGGCACAGCTGGCCCAGAACACCGCTCCGGCCCCAATTCCGATGGCGAGAAAGGCCCCGGTGCGAAAGCCCTCGGTCAAGCCGGTCCGGGCCGCCATCAGCACGGCCGGCCCGGGCGAGACTGCGCCAAGCAGGGTCAGAACGGCAAAGGCTGCAAAGGCGGTCACTGTCAAGGATCGGCTCCATCGCCAAAAAGGGCGGGGGCCAGCCCCCGGGACTCAATGGTTCGCGAACCATTGAGTCTAACCCCCGGGATATTTACGGACGAATAATGGCGCAGGTCATTGTCCGTCCTTGCGGCCGGTCACCGCGTCGATGTCCGGCGCGTCGACCGCCTTCATGCCCACGACATGATAGCCCGCATCGACATGCAGGCATTCGCCGGTGGTGCCCGATCCGAGGTCGGAGAGCAGGTAAAGTGCTGCCTTGCCGACCTCTTCCTGCGTCACGTTGCGGCGCAGGGGCGAGTTCAGCTCGTTCCACTTCATGATGTAGCGGAAGTCGCCGATGCCGCTGGCCGCAAGGGTCTTGATCGGGCCGGCCGAGATGGCGTTGCAGCGGATGCCGTCCTTGCCGAGATCTTCGGCAATGTACTGAACCGAGGATTCAAGGGCGGCCTTGGCCAGACCCATCACGTTGTAATGCGGCATGACCTTTTCCGCGCCGTAATAGGTCAGGGTCAGCAAGGAGCCGCCCGTGTTCATCATCGCGGCGGCGCGGCGGGCCACGGCGGTGAAGGAGTAGACCGAAATGTCCATCGTCATCAGGAAGTTGGCGCGTCCGGTGTCGACATAGCGGCCGCGCAGTTCGTTCTTGTCGGAAAACCCGATGGCATGGACCAGAAAGTCGATCTTGCCCCAGGTCGTGGCGAGATGGGCAAAAAGCGCATCCATCGACTCTTCGCTGGACACGTCGCATTCCAGCATCTCGCTCATGCCGATCGACGCGATCAGCGGCTCGACCCGCTTTTTCAGCGCCTCGCCCTGATAGGAGAACGCCATTTCCGCGCCGTGGTCTGCCAGCGTCCTGGCAATTCCCCAAGCGATGGATTTGTCGTTGGCGAGGCCCATGATCAGCCCGCGCTTGCCTTGCATAAGTCCGGTTGACATTCGGTCTTCCCCACCCACCTTCAGTTCTGACATGACGTGTAGGCGATTGATCCGTCTGCATCAAGGGCGGCAAAGGGTGGATATGACCATGGACAGAACCGGGATATTTGCGGGCGAGGACCCTTATGCGATTGCGCGGGCGTGGCTGGCGGAAGCGGAGGCGAGCGAGATAAACGATCCCAATGCGATGGCGTTGGCGACAGTGGACCCGTCGGGCCTGCCGAATGTGCGGATGGTGCTGCTCAAGGACATCGAGCCCGCGGCCTTCGTATTCTACACCAACTACGACAGCGCCAAGGGGCGGGAGTTGCAAAGCGCGGGCAAGGCGGCGTTCACGATGCATTGGAAAAGCCTGCGCCGCCAGATCCGGGCGCGCGGGCTGGTCAGCCGAGTAGAGGGCAAGGCTGCGGATGACTACTATGCCAGCCGCAGCCTGAAGTCGCGGCTCGGGGCCTGGGCATCGCGGCAATCCGCCCCGCTGTCGTCGCGGACGGCCCTGGTGGCGGAGGTGGCCAAGGTCACGGCCCTGCATGGATCGAACCCGAAGCGGCCGCCGTTCTGGGGTGGATTCCGGTTGATTCCACTTGAGATTGAGTTTTGGGCGGACGGTGCCTTCAGGTTGCATGACCGCTTTAAGTGGTCTCGGCAAAGCATTGATACGGAATGGAAAATCGAAAGACTGAACCCGTGACGGGCGCGTTTTTCCTGCCGGGCCCCGCCTATCCCTTAGTATAGGTACCTCTGGGTCGCGCTAAGTTACCCCTTGCAAGTCAATTGGGCTTTGGCTCATCACTTCTTCGCGAGACACCCCCATTGGAATGCAATTTTCGAAATGACAGAAGAAGAAAAGCCGACCTTCGTCGTTGAAGGCCGCGTCAAATGGTTCGATCCCGGCAAGGGATTTGGTTTCATCGTCAGCGATGACGCGTCAGGAGACATCCTGCTGCACGCCAATGTGCTGCGAAATTATGGCCAGAGTTCGATCTCTGACGGGGCAGAGATCGTGGTGCGGGTGCAGCAGACCACACGCGGCGTCCAAGCGCTGGAAGTGGTGGAAATCAGGCTGCCGGCGGGAGTTCATCTTTCGCTGTCGGAAGATGACCAGGGCAGCCTTCCCGAGGATGTGACCTCGCTGCCGCTTGAACCGTCCCGGGTAAAGTGGTTTGACAAGGACAAGGGCTTTGGGTTTGCCAATGTCTTTGGGCGCCCGGAAGACGTCTTCATCCATGTCGAAGTTCTGCGGGTGTCGGGCTTTGCCGATCTGCAAGCCGGAGAAGCGGTGTGTCTGAGGATTACCGAAGGCAAGCGGGGCCGGATGGCGGTGCAGGTGGTGTCATGGGAAAGTTCCGTTCGGGAAAATGCGGCGCGGCAATAGGGCTGGTTGCGGCAATAGGCAGTGCCGGGGCTGCGATGGCCGACTGTGCGCCGGGATCGGTCGAGTTGCGCAGTCCATCGGGGGTGGTCGTGCGCTTTTCGGTCGAGCTTGCCGATGACGAGGCCGAGCGCGCCGTGGGACTGATGAACCGCGAACGGATGGCCAGTTCGGCTGGAATGCTTTTTGCCTATGAGACGCCCAGACATGCCTGGTTCTGGATGAAGAACACCCTGATCCCGCTGGACATGATCTTTGCCGATGCCGCGGGCCGGGTGACCCATGTGCATGAAGGTGCCGTCCCTCTGGATGAAACGGCGATCGACGGCGGCGAGGGGGTGTCCTTTGTGCTGGAAATCAACGGCGGTCTGGCAAAGCGGCTGGGGCTGGAACCGGGGGCCGTTATGCGGTCGGATGTCATTGACCAAAGCGGTGCGGTCTGGTCCTGCGCGGGCCCATAGCACCACCGTCCGGCCGGCTGGGACGAATTCGCGGGCGTTGAGCATGCTTTGTGCATTTGAACGGCTTTCCAAGGCGGATGAAACGCAGTAGGAAGCCGGCAGTCGGGGCGTAGCGCAGTCTGGTAGCGCGACGGTTTTGGGTACCGTAGGTCGGAAGTTCGAATCTTCTCGCCCCGACCATCTCAGCAGGATCGCAGAAAGATTGCCCTGACCGGGGGCTGGGTCTAGGATTGCGGCCATGACGATACGCTTTGACAATTCCTATCTTCGCGACCTGCCCGGAACCTTTCTGCGGGCAACGCCGGCGATCGCTCCGGCGCCGCGGCTGCTGGCCTTCAACACAGATCTGGCGAGGGACCTTGGCCTGAGCCTGACCGAAAGCGAGGCTGCGGCGTGGTTTTCGGGGGCTGAGGTGCCACCGGGGGCGGAGCCGGTCGCGCTGGCTTATGCCGGGCATCAGTTCGGCGGATTTTCCGCGCAACTTGGTGACGGGCGGGCGCATCTTCTGGGCGAGTTCATCGGGCCGGACGGGCGGCGCTGGGATCTGCAGCTGAAGGGGTCCGGGCGCACGGCGTTTTCGCGCGGGGGCGATGGCACGGCGGCGGTCGGGCCGATGCTCAGGGAATATCTGATGTCGGAGGCGATGGCGGCGCTCGGCGTGCCGACGACGCGGTCGCTGGCCGTTGTGGCAACCGGTGAGCAGGTCTGGCGCGAGGCGGGAGCCCTTCCCGGAGCCGTTCTGGCGCGCGTGGCCGCGAGCCACATCCGGGTCGGCAGTTTTGAGTTCTTCTCGGCGCGCGGCGAGGGGGACAAGGTCCGGGCGCTGATGGACTACACCATCGCGCGGCATTATCCCGGCGTGTCGGGCGCGTTGGAGTTTTTTGACGCCGCGGTGGCGCGTCAGGCCACCTTGATCGCCGAGTGGATGGGCCTTGGCTTCATCCACGGGGTGATGAACACCGACAACATGGCCCTGTCGGGCGAGACCATCGACTATGGCCCCTGCGCCTTCATGGACGCCTATGCGCCGGGTACGGTGTTTTCGTCGATCGACCGGCAGGGCCGCTATGCCTATGCCAACCAGCCCTTGATCATGGCCTGGAATCTGGCGCGTCTGGCCGAGGCGCTGCTGCCGTTCCTTGCTGCGGACGAGACGCGGGCGGTGGATCTGGCGAATGGCCGGCTTGAGGCGATTGCCGGGATCTACCGGCGCGAGTGGCTGGCGGTGATGCGGCGCAAGCTGGGTCTTGTGGGGCAAGACGCCGGGGATGAGGCATTGATCGATGACCTTCTGCCCGCTCTGGTCGGCCACGACTGGACCTTGGCTTTCCGGCGCGGATTTGTCGGGCTGGACCCGTGGCGCGCGCGGTGGCTTGCCCGGGTCGGCGCGGGCTGGGAGGCACGGCTGGAGGCGGCCAACCCGGCGGTCATTCCGCGCAATCACCGGGTGGAGGAGGCGCTGGATGCCGCCTCGGCCGGCGATCTGGGGCCGTTCGAGGCGCTTCTGGCCGCCGTGCGCGACCCCTACAGTGCGGAAGCGGGGCGTGAGGGCTTTGTGCTGCCGCCGCCCGAGGGCTTGGCCCCGCATGTCACCTATTGCGGGACATGACGGGTCTTGCGGGACAGGCCGGGGCGCTGTTTAGTGGCGCCATGAACCCGCGCTCGGAAATCCACGACCGTCTGGCGGCCTCGC
>JANMCI010000364.1:0-2200 GCA_031361245.1 Rhodobacterales bacterium | reverse complement strand
CTTTGAATACAAGCCCTTTGCGGTCGTGGTGCAGGACGAGATCGTGGCCGAAAAGCTGTGGCACAAGGACGGCTGGGCCTATCCGATCGAAGGGCCGGGTCTTGGGATCGACGTGCAGGAGGCCGTCGTGCGCCGGATTGCGATGCAATGAAACGCTGGGGCATCACGCGACCGGACGAGGTCGATATCCGCAAGGGCGGATTCTCGACGCCGTGGGATGCGCCGATGATCCAGCCGTTCCCGTTCCGCTTTCGCAATGCCGAAATAATGACCCTGTACTGGCGCACAGACCCTTCTGCGATGCAGTTTCTGGTGCCGCCGCCGCTCAAGGCCGAGGGGGATGTGGCCTGCGTTCATATCTACAAGATGAACGACACCGATTGGCTGGGACCCTATGCGGAAGCGAATGTGATGTTCGGGGCGTCCTTGGGAGACCGTCACGGGGCCTATTCGCCGTGGCTGGTGCTGTCGTCCGACATCGGGGTGGCACATGGGCGGGAAGTGCATGGCCAGCCCAAGAAGCTGGGCGCGCCATCGCTGGAGATGCGGGGTGATCTGATCGTAGGGCGGGTCGAGCGCAACGGCATCGACGTGATCACCGGGACGATGGCCTACAAGCAGCGCGTGGCCGGCGACATGAAGCCGTTCTTTGACTTTGCCACCAACCTGAACCTGAAGGCGGTCGATCACATCGACGGGACGCCGGCGATCCGCCAGATCACCAGCCGCAAGCTGGCGGACGTGGTGGTGCATGAGGCGTGGGAGGGGGCGTGCACCGTGGAACTCAGGGCGAATGCGCAGGTGCCGGTGTTCCGGCTGCCGGTGGTCGAGCCCTTGGTCGGGTTCTACTGGCGCGCTGATTTCACGCTGGTTCCGGGTGAGATCATTCACGACTATCTGGAGGCGGGGGGATGAGCCGGGTTGTTGTGACAGACTACACCTTCCCCGATCTAGCGCAGGAGCGGGCAGCGGCCGGGGCGGGTTTTGCGGCACATCAGTGTCGCAGTGCCGAGGAAGTGGCGGCAGCGGTGGCGGGCGCGCAAGTGGCCGTGGTGCAGTTCGCCCCGTTTGGACCCGAGGCTGCGGCCGCAATGAAACCGGCCGGGACGGTGATCCGCTATGGCGTCGGCTATAACAACATTGACCTTGCGGCCTGTGCCGCGCACGGGTTGCGGGTCGGCTATGTGCCCGACTATTGCGCCGACGAGGTGGCCGACCACACGGCCGCCGCAGCGCTGACGCTGTTGCGCAAGCTGATGCCGATGGACGCCAGCGTGCGGCGCGGCGAATGGGCGGCGGTCAAGCTGGCGAAACCGATGAAACCCTTTGCACAGACCCGCTTTGGGTTCTTTGGGCTGGGCCAGATCGGGCGGGCCGTGCTGACGCGGCTGAGGGGGTTCGGCTTTCAGTTTCTCGCGCATGATCCGGGCGTCGCAGCGCTCGAGGGGGTCGAGATGGTGAGCGCGGAGGAGCTTTTGGCCCGCGCCGACATCATCAGCCTGCACGCTCCGGCCACCCCGGTCACCACGGGCTATTTCAACGCGGCGCGGCTGGCGACGATGCAAAGCCATGCGATGATCGTGAACTCGGCGCGGGGGCAGTTGATCGTCGAGGCGGATCTGGCCGAGGCGCTGAAATCGGGCGTGATTGCGGGGGCGGCGCTGGATGTGTTCCACGTGGAGCCTTTGCCCGCCGACAACCCGCTGCGCGACGCGCCGAACCTCATCCTGACACCCCACGCCGCCTGGTATTCCGAAGCCGCCATCCACCGGCTGCAGGAACTGGTGGCCGAAGACATCGCCCGCGCCCTGAGGGGCGAAGGGCCGCGCAAGCCGGTTCCGGCCTGACGCAGACCATACCCGGCACCGTCAAAAGGCGGGTCGGGGGGAAGACCGGGCACGGGTTGTCGTGTCGCTAAACGGGAGGACTACATGAAAACGAAGCACATTCTGGGACTTACGGCTGCACTTATGCTCGGCGGCACCAGTCTTGCCTATGCCGAAGCCATCAAGATACAGGGCGGGACGGCAGCCGACATGATCCTGCTGCCGAAATTCCTTGGGATTTTGGTGTTCGATCAGGCCAATGAAGGCGCGCAGGCGGCGCATACCGAACTGGGCAACACGGGCACTCTGACGTTCCAGGGCCCAACGCCGGAAAACTCGGTCGCCGGCCAGATCGAGATGGTCACCACGGCGGC
>JANMCI010000346.1:0-1714 GCA_031361245.1 Rhodobacterales bacterium | reverse complement strand
GCTTCCCCCGTTGCCGCCGCCACTTCAGCCGCCAGTTCGGCAAACTGCGCTCGCACCGCCACCACATCCAGCTTCTGATCCCCCGACGGCCCGAACACCGCCGGAAAGTGATCCGGGCTCACCTTGCCCAGCATCACATTGCAGTCGGTCACCGTCAGCGGCCCGCCGCGCCGGTACGAGGCCGGCCCCGGATCGGCCCCGGCACTTTCGGGGCCGACCTGAAACCGCCCGTCGCGAAACTGGCAGATCGACCCGCCGCCCGCCGCCACCGTGTGGATGTCCATCATCGGCGCCCGCATCCTGACCCCGGCCACCTCGGTCTCGAAACTGCGCTCGAACGTCCCGGCATAGTGGCTGACGTCGGTCGAGGTGCCGCCCATGTCAAAGCCGATCAGGCGGTGAAACCCCGCCGCCGCTGCCGTCTTGACCATGCCGACGATGCCGCCCGCCGGTCCCGACAAAATGGCATCCTTGCCCTGAAACAGCCGCGCGTCCGTCAGCCCGCCGTTCGACTGCATGAACAACAGCCGCGCGCAGGCCGACCCCAGCGCGCCCTCCACCTGATCCACATAGCGCCGCAGGATCGGCGACAGATAGGCGTCCACCACCGTGGTATCGCCGCGCCCGACCAGCTTGGCCAGACGCGAGGCTTCATGGCTCAGCGATACCTGGGTAAAGCCAAGCTCCCGCGCGATCCGGCCCGCCCGCATCTCGTGATCGGGGTTCAGATAGCCGTGCAGAAACGCCACCGCCACCGCGCGCAGCCCCGCCGCATGGCCCGCCTGCAAGGCGGCCCGCACCGCATCCTCGTCCAGCGCCCGGATCACCGCCCCCGTGGCATCCAGCCGTTCGGGCACTTCGGCGACCGAGGAATACAAAAGGTCCGGCCTGCGGATATCCAGATCAAACAGGCGCGGGCGGGTCTGATAGCCGATCTGCAACAAATCGCCAAACCCCTCGGTGATCAAGAGCAGCACCTTCTCGCCCTTGCGCTCCAGCAACGCGTTGGTGGCGACCGTCGTGCCCATCTTGACCGCCCGGATCGACCCCGGCCCGGGCGTGTCGGTGCCCATGATCTCATGGATGCCCTGAATGGCGGCATCGCGGTAGCGTTCGGGGTTTTCGGACAGCAGCTTGTGGGTGACGATCTGCCCATCCGGCTTGCGCGCCACGACATCAGTGAACGTGCCCCCCCGGTCGATCCAGAACTCCCATTCCCTCTCGCTCATGCCGTCTCCTGCCAACCTGTCGGACATGGGCCTTTGGTGACCGTTCTGCGGGCGGATGGCAATCGGGATATTGCCAGCGGGGCAGGGCGCCGGGATGGGCTTGACCCAAAGCTCCCCGCAGGCTTTCCTGCCGCGATGACCCAGCATTTCACCCCTCTCGAATTCGCCGGCCGTCAGGCCCGGGCCCGCGCCGCCCTGCAGGCCACAGGCCTTGATGCGCTCCTGATGTTCGCGCCCGAAAGCCACTACTGGATTTGCGGCTACGACACCTTCGGCTTTGCCATGTTCCAATGCATGGTGCTGACGGCGCGGGGCGATCTGCACCTCTTGACCCGCACCCCCGATCTGCGGCAGGCGCAACTGACCTCGACCCTGACGGACGCCGAGATTCACATCTGGCAAGAGGTGCAGGGCGCCGACCCCGCCGCCGACCTCGCCCGCCTGCTGTCCGACCTCGGGGTGTCGGGCAACATCGGCTACGAAGG
>JANMCI010000335.1:0-8968 GCA_031361245.1 Rhodobacterales bacterium | reverse complement strand
TATCTGCGGCTGAACGAGACGGGCCAGAAGATCGGCCTGATCACGCCCCTGACCCATAACTTCTGCGAAAGCTGCAACCGGGTGCGGCTGACCTGCACGGGCGAGCTTTACATGTGCCTCGGGCAAGAAGACATGGCCGACCTGCGCGCTCCCTTGCGCGCCAGTCCCGACGACGCCCTGCTGGAAGCTGCCATCCGCAGCGCCATCACCCGCAAGCCCAAGGGCCATGACTTTGACTATTCCCGCCAGACGGTCGCAGGCCAGACCCGGCGTCATATGAGCCACACCGGCGGGTAGGCCCTGGGATCCCGTCTGGCCGATCAGGCCGAAGATTTTTCGGACGAAAAATCTTCTCTGCGCCCGGCCAGACGGTCACGGGCCAGATCCGGCGTCACATGAGCCACATCGGCGAGTAGGTCGGGGTTCCCGTCTGGCCGATCAGGCCGAAGATTTTTCGGACGAAAAATCGTCTCTGCGCCCCGTCTGGACCAGCCCCGTCTGGACCAGCCCGGTCAGGACCAGCGCACCACCACATCCGCCGGGCGCGACCCTTGCGTCACCCGCCTTATGTTGGGCAGGTCATTGCCGTCAATCCATGCCCGCGCCTCGGACGGCGACTTGCCGTAATGCGCCCAGCGCGCCAGCAGGCGACGCTCAAGTTCCGCCTCGGGCACGTCGATCCAGACTGTCAGATCGAACAGCTGGGCGGCGTCGTGCCACGGCGCTTCGTTCAACAACAGATAATTGCCCTCGACCACCAACAGGCGGTCCTGCGGCATCACGATATCCGCCCCGGCGCGCGAGATCTCAAGGGCGCGGTCAAACAGCGGGATCGCCACCTCGCCCTCGTCGCGCAGACGGCGCAGCATGTGGAAAAAGCCTTGCGCGTCAAAGGTGTCGGGCGCGCCCTTGCGGTCACGTGCGCCGCGCGCGATCAGAACCCGGTCGTCATAGTGAAAGCCGTCCATCGGCACGGCCTTGGCCCCGGCCCCGAGTTCTGCCACCAATCCCGCCGCTAGGGTCGACTTGCCAGCGCCCGGCGGTCCGGCCAGGGCGATCAGAAACCGCCCCTGCCCTTCGGCTTTCTGGCGGATCAGTTCTGCCAGATCGACGGGTGTCATGCCGCTTCTGTCACGCCTTCGGGCAGCTTGGCCCCGGTCATGTAGGCCACCGCATCCGACATCGAATGTTCCTTTGGATTGATGACGCACAGACGGCGCCCCAGACGGTGGATGTGGACGCGGTCACAGACCTCGAACACATGGGGCATGTTGTGACTGATCAGGATGATCGGAATCCCGCGCGAGCGGACATCGCGGATCAGCTCCAGCACCCGGCGGCTTTCCTTGACGCCCAAGGCTGCGGTCGGCTCGTCCAGGATAACGACCTTGGAGCCAAAGGCCGCTGCCCGCGCCACTGCCACACCCTGACGCTGGCCACCCGACAGGGTTTCCACCGCCTGATGGATGTTCTGGATCGTCATAAGGCCCAGCTCGCTCAGCTTTTCGCGCGCGAATTTCTCCATCCGCGGCCGGTCCATCTGCCGCAGGACCGAGCCCATGAAGCCGGGCTTGCGCCATTCGCGGCCCAGAAACATGTTGTCGGCGATCGACAGCGCCGGTGACATCGCAAGGTTCTGGTAAACCGTCTCGATCCCCAGTTTGCGGGCATCTTCCGGGCCGCGGAAATGAACGGGCTGGCCGTCCAGTTCGATGGTGCCGTGGTCGGGGATCACAGCGCCCGCAAGCGCCTTGATCATGGTCGATTTGCCGGCCCCGTTGTCGCCGATGACGCCCAATATTTCACCGGGATACAGCTCGAAATCGGCGCCACTCATCGCCACCACGGTGCCATAACGCTTGAGCAGACCGCGCGCCTGCAGGATCGGTGTTACGCCGTTCATTGCGAGGCCCTCCGCAGCCATTGATCCAACGCGACGGCAACAATCACCAGATTGCCCGCCGCAAACATCTGCCAGTAGTCGTCGACCCCGGCTAGCGACAGGCCGGTTGTGAACACGCCCACGATAATCGCCCCGAGAACCGAGCCGATGATCGAGCCGCGCCCGCCGAACAGCGAGGTGCCGCCGATCACCACGGCGGTGATCGAGGCCAGATTGACCGTGTCGAACGACACCGGCGACACCGATCCGACCCGGCCGATCGACACCCAGGCCGCAAAGCCGCAGATCAACCCGGCAACCGTATAAACCGACACCAGCGTGCGGTTGGTGCGGATGCCCGACAGCATCGCCGCATCCGGATCATCGCCGATGGCATGGACATGCCGCCCCCAGGCGGTGTGGTTCAGCACATACCAGATGATCGCCGCCAGCACGATCAGCGAGATAGTGCCAAAGGTCAACTTGAAGCCGAACGGCCTCAGCGCCTCGCCAAACCACAACAGCGCCGGGGCCTTGGCCTCGATGTCGATGTTGCGGATCGATTCCGAATGTGAATACCATAGCTTCAGCGAAGTAAAGACGCTGAGCGTGCCCAACGTCACGATGAACGGTGGCAGCTTGACATAGTCGACCAACATTCCGTTGATCCAGCCCATCAGCCCGGTGAAGAACAGGCCAACCAGAATGGCAATCCCGACCGGCCAGCCCAGGTTCACCCCCAGATTGCCCATGATCAGAGCGCCAACCACCAGAATCGCCCCGACCGATAGGTCGATGCCGGCGGTCAGGATGACCAGCGTCTGGGCAATTGCGACAATGCCGGTAACGGTGACCTGCTGCAATATCGTCGACATCGCCCCGATCCCCAGAAACCGGGGTGCTACGATGCCAAAGGCGATGACGCTGAGGATCAGTACCAGCGCCGGGATCGAGGTCGGATAGCTCCGCAGGAAGCCTTGGGCGCGATGAACGAGGCCCCGGTCGTCGCGCTCAAAGCTGGCGACGGTCCGGTCCGCCTCGGCCAGCTTGGCCTCGAAGTCCGAAATGGTCTTTGTTGGTGCACCTTGGTCGCTCATGTCTGCCGCTGTCCCCCCCGCCGTTTTTCCGTATCGCTTGCCGTATATAGACAAGGGGCGACTGTAACGCCGCCCCTTGCCAAATCAATCGTTATTCAGACCGTATCAGCCCCAGCAAAGCTCGGTGCCCTTGGTGCTGTCGATCGACGGCACACCTTCAACCGGCTGGTCAGTGACCAGGTTCACCCCGGTGTTGAAGAACGTCAGGCCTTCCGACACGGTCGGCTTGGTGCCGTCCTTGGAGAAGGCAACGATGGCCTCGATGCCCTTGGACGCCATCAGCAGCGGATACTGCTGCGAGGTCGCGCCGATGATGCCCGCTTTGACCGAGGCAATGCCCGGGCAGCCGCCGTCAACCGAAACCACCAGAACGCCGGCTTCCTTGCCAGCAGCCTTCAGCGCCTGATAGGCACCCTCGGCAGCCGGTTCGTTGATCGTGTAGATCACGTTCATGTCGGGGTTCTTGGCGAGCAGGTTCTCGACCGAGCGCACGCCGCCTTCGTTGTTGGCGTCCGACGACTCATGACCGATGATACGCGGGTCGGTTTCCGAGCCCAACACCTTCATGTCCGGCACTTCGATGCCGAAACCGACAAGGAAGCCGGTGTCGCGTAGAACGTCAACCGAGATGTTTTGCGCGTTGATGTCCAGCATGCCGATCTTGGCATTGGCAACACCGTCCGGGCCCAGCTTCGCGGCAGCCCATTTGCCGATCAGCAGACCCGCTTCAAAGTTGTCGGTGGCAAAGGTGATGTCCTGCGCGTCAACGTCACCGAGCGGCGTGTCGAGCGAGATAACCAGAATGCCGGCAGCGCGGGCTTCCTTCAGGGCCGGGCCGACGCTGTCGTTCGACGGGGTGATCAGGATACCCTTGGCACCAGACGCGACGCAGTTTTCGATGGCGGTGATCTGCGGCGCAGCGTCGCCGTCTTTTTCACCGGCATAGGCCTGGAAGTCCAGACCAGCGGCGGTGGCAGCGGCTTCAGCGCCCTCTTTCATCTTCACGAAGAAGGGGTTGGTGTTGTTCTTGGTGATCAGGCAAGCCAGATCAGCAGCTGACGCGGACCCCGCGACCAGCACCAAGGCGGCAGCGCTCATAAGAGCAGCAGCTTTGAATTTCATTGATAGTCCTCCCAAGGGTGATGGGGATGTTTCCCCGTTAGAAAGGCGTTCGCCCGGCAAATCCAGCCGTCCGATGTCGCGCAGAAAAGCCGATTCTCGCGAGTCGGTCAAGTTAAATAAATCACTCTTATTTATTATTGACAGAATCCCCATTCCTGCCCAGTGTCTGCAGAACTCCGCGACCAACGGCGGAGAACGGCAATGACTTTTCCAACATGCGGTGTCGCTGAAATGCTGATCGGAATTCCTCCCATCCTTGGGCCCGACCTGCTCTTTACCCTGCGGTCGATGGGCCATGGGGACGAGATCGCATTGGTCGACGGGAACTATCCGGCGCAGGAACATGCGCGCAGGCTGGTGCGGGCAGATGGTCATGGAATAATTGCACTGATCGAAGCGATTCTTCAAGTCATGCCCCTGGATGGACTGGTGCCTCAGGCTGCCTTCCGCGCGGCGCTGAACAACGACGCACGACAGGCCGGGCCTTTCCACCTTGCGGTCGATGCCACGGTGGCGCGTCTGGCCCCCGGCTTCACCGTCACGGCGCTGGATGGTGCAGCACTTTATCCGCGCATCCGCGCCGCCCACACCATTGTGGCCACCAGCGAAGCGGCCCTGTTCGCCAATGTCATCCTGCGCAAGGGCGTGGTCATCCCGCCCGCAGCCACCTGATGCCTTGCCCCCGATGCAACTGACCGAGACCCCACCCGACAGGACGCCCGGCGACACCCCTGCCCTGCGGGGGTCGAATCAGTCCGGCATGCGGGCCTACAACGAACGGCTGGTGCTGTCGCTGGTGCGCCAGTTCGGCGCGCTGGCAAAGTCCGACATCGCCCGCATGACCAAGCTGTCGGCGCAAACCGTCTCGGTCATCATGCGTGCGCTGGAACAGGACGGACTTCTGGAACGCGGCGAGCCCATTCGCGGCAAGATCGGCCAGCCCTCGGTGCCGATGTCGCTTTTGGCCGACGGTGCCTTCTTTCTGGGGCTCAAGATCGGGCGCCGGTCGGTCGATCTGGTGCTGGTCGATTTTCTGGGCAACGTCCGCTCCACCCACAGGCGGGTCTACCGCTATCCCACGCCGTCCGCCGTCGTGGCCTTCGTGACCGAGGCGCTGCCCGGTCTGGTCGCCGTGATCCCGCCTGCCTTGCGCGACCGGATCAGCGGCATGGGCGTCGCGATGCCGTTCCAGCTGTGGAACTGGGTGCAGGCCCTTGGCGCGCCCCAGTCCGAGATGGACGCCTGGCGCGAGCGCGACATTCAGGTCGAGCTTTCAGCGCAGCTCGGGATGCCGGTCTATGTCCAGAACGACGCCACCGCCGCCTGCGGGGCGGAACTGGTGTTCGGCACCGGCGAACGGCCCAAGGATTTTCTCTATTTCTACTTCGGCACCTTCATCGGCGGCGGGCTTGTGCTGAACAATCAGCTCTTTCTCGGCCGCACCGGCAACGCTGCGGGCGTCGGTCCCCTTCCGGTGCCGGGGCCGGACGGCCGGATCCGCCGGCTTTTTGACAGCGCCTCGCTGTCCGTGCTGGCCAGGATGATGGAGGCTGCCGGCGAAAGCTCGGATCACATCTGGGAGCGCCCGGAAAACTGGCAGGTGTCCGAAGCCGTCCTGTCGAAATGGCTCGACGGTGCCGCCGAGGGTCTGGCCAGCGCGATCCTTTCCGCCGCCGCCCTACTGGAGCTTGAGGCCGTGCTGATCGACGGCTGGATGCCGCCCACCATCCGCGCCGAGATCGTGCGGCGCACCGACGAGGCGCTGCGCCGGCTGGACCTGTCCGGCATCGGCCCGGTGCAGGTGCGCGAGGGGACGGTGGGCGCTCAGGCCCGCTCGCTCGGGGCCGCGGCCATCCCGCTCAGCCAGCGTTACCTGATCGACCAGAACGCCGCCGGACGGGCGGTCTGACCGGGGATGACCTGCCGCGAAACGTCGTCGGCGAAATCCTTTCAGTCTGGTTAACGGAAACCTGTAAGTTATTGTTTATAAATGATAATACTACATGTCGTCAAAAGCGACATCTGCGCGACATCTGGCAATTTTCCGGCATCTTCCCGCATCCAGCACCTTCCCTTCCCGCCCTCAATTGGCTAGGTCTGAGGGATGAGCACCATCCTTGACCGCATCAAAGCCTACAAACTGGACGAGATTGCCGCCCGCAAGGCCGAACGCCCCCTTGCCAGCGTGGAGGACGTCGCCCAGTCGGCACCCGCTCCCCGCGGGTTTGCCCGCGCCCTCGCCGAAGCGATGGTGGGCGGCTATGGCCTGATCGCCGAGATCAAGAAGGCCAGCCCCTCGCGCGGCCTGATCCGCCCCGATTTCGACCCGCCCGCCCTCGCCCGCGCTTACGAGGCCGGCGGGGCGACCTGTCTCTCCGTCCTGACCGACACGCCGTCGTTTCAGGGGGCGGATGTCTTTCTGACCCAGGCCCATCAGGCGACCAAACTGCCCTGCCTGCGCAAGGATTTTCTCTACGACACCTATCAGGTCGCCGAAGCGCGCGCCCTTCATGCCGACTGCATCCTGATCATCATGGCTTCCGTCTCCGATGCCCAGGCCGCCGAGCTTGAGGCGGCCGCGATCCAGTATGGCATGGATGTGCTGACCGAGGTCCACGACCGGGCCGAGCTTGACCGGGCGACCCAGCTGAAATCCCGCATGATCGGCATCAACAACCGCAACCTGCATTCCTTCGAGGTCACCCTCGATACGACCCGCCAACTGGCCCGCTTTGTCCCCGAGGACCGCCTGATCATCTCGGAAAGCGGGCTGCACACGCCCGAAGATCTCGCCGAACTGGCCCGCTACGGGGCGCGCTGCTTCCTGATCGGCGAAAGCCTGATGCGCCAGCAGGACGTGACCGCCGCGACCAAGGCGATTCTCGCAAGGCCCCTGATCTCGCAGGGCGGCACATGAGCCTCACCCATTTCGACGAGGAAGGCCGCGCGCATATGGTCGACGTCTCGGACAAGGCCGTGACCGCCCGCACCGCCGTGGCCGAGGGGCTGGTCCGCATGTCCGCCGAAACTCTCGCCCTCGTCACCGAAGGCCGGGCCAAGAAGGGCGACGTTCTGGGCGTGGCCCGCCTTGCCGGGATCATGGCCGCCAAGCGCACCGCTGACCTCATCCCGCTTTGCCATCCCCTCGCCCTGACCCGCGTCGCGCTGGAGCTCACAGCAGAGCCCGACCTGCCCGGCGTGCGCGTTGTGGCCACCGTCAAGACCTCCGGCCAGACCGGGGTCGAGATGGAGGCGCTGACAGCCGTCTCCGTCGCCTGCCTGACCGTCTATGACATGCTGAAGGCCGTGCAGAAAAGCATGCAGATCGACGGCATCCGCCTGCTCTTGAAGGATGGCGGCAAGTCCGGCATTTACGAGGCATGACGACGATGCTGACGGTTGAAGAGGCGCTGAGCCGCTGTCTCGCCCTCGTGACTCCCCTGCCCACCGAACCCGTCGCCCTGCGCCACGCCCACGGCCGCATGATGCCCGGCCCCGCCGTGGCCCACCGCGACCAGCCGCCTTTCGCAGCCTCCGCCATGGATGGTTACGCCATCGCCGGCGACCCTCTGCCCGGCGCAACCTTTGTCGTGTCTGGCAAAGCCGGCGCCGGCCACGCCTTTGACGGCACCGTGTCCGCCGGACAGGCCGTCCGAATCTTCACCGGCGCCCCGGTGCCCGCCGGCGCCACCCGGGTGGTTCTTCAGGAAGATGTCGGCCGTGACGGCGACCGGATCACCGTCAAACCCGGCGCCGATGTCTCCCTCCACATCCGCCCCATGGGTCAGGATTTCCGCGTCGGCGACACCCTCCCCCCCCGGCGCCTGTCCGCCCACGACCTTGCCCTTCTTGCCGCGATGAATGTGGCGCAGGTCACCGTCAGCCGACGGCCCGTCGTGGCCCTCGTGGCGACTGGCGACGAGCTGGTCATGCCCGGCGAGGATCCTTCACCCTCACAGATCATCTCTTCCAACACTTTCGCCCTTGCGGCATTGATCGAGGCGGAAGGCGGAATCGCCCGCATCCTGCCGATCGCCCGCGATACCAAAGAAGATCTGCGCGCCGTTCTGACGATGGCGCTGGATTCCGACCTGATCGTCACCATCGGTGGCGCTTCGGTCGGCGATCACGACCTTGTCGGCACCGTCACCTCCGATATGGGGCTTGAGCAATCTTTCTGGAAGATCGCAATGCGCCCGGGAAAGCCGCTCATGGCAGGGCATCTGCAGGGCAAACCCCTGCTGGGTCTGCCCGGCAATCCTGTCTCGGCCGTGGTGTGCTGTCACCTGTTTGTCCTTCCCATGGTACGTGCGATGCAAGCCCGCCCCGACATCCCCCCTCGCATCCGCCGTGCCCGACTTGGCGCTCTGGTCGATGCCAACGGCCCGCGGACCCACTACATGCGCGCCCGGCTGACGCAAGGTGACGATATGCCCGTCGCCACGCCGTTTTCGGCACAAGACAGCGCCCTCTTGACCATTCTGTCAGAGGCGGACTCCCTCTTGATCCGTCCCATCGGTGATCCGCCCCGCACCGTCGGCGAAATCGTCACGTATCTTCCGCTTTGAGGGCGACTTCCTTCGGTCGTGAGGTAGTTTGAAAACTTGGTGCTATGGAATCTGACACGTCACCGATTCTGGCGCTGAGCAATCGTTGACGTTGCGATGGTTATCTGGGGAGCCGATTTTTGTCGGTTTGGGATGCTGCATCGACTTCCTCTTCAGGTTGGTCTTGTCGCGTATTCGTGCCGCTCCAAGTGCTCGTTTAGGCCACCTTGCGTTCGAAGGCCAAGGGGCTTTTTCCTCCCAATGCTGAATGCCGACGGCGTGGGTTATGGAAGCCGTTGATGTATTGGAAGATGGCGGTC